>JBCBNX010000089.1 GCA_039821555.1 Bacteroidota bacterium | reverse complement strand
CAGTAAATCGTTGCGCAGCGGGCCGATCGCCTCACCCTCCGCATCGAAGATCTGTCGCCCGCCGGTGCTTTCCACCAAGAACCCGCCACCTGAGAGGGGGGCGATAAGAGTGGTGGTCGACGAGAGGCTGGAGAAGTCGGTCTCGATCTCGGTCCGGTTGCCGAAACTGTCGAACCGCTCCAAATCCACCTGAACACGTCCGTCTTGAACGCCCTTGTTGACCACGGAGAGCACATCGCCGTTCTCGAGCTGCACGCTTTGGAAACCCTCATCGCCGCGCCGGTCGATGCCAAGCTTGGGGATGAAGGGGGTGGGCGCCGTGGCGGGCCCGTCAAGTTTCTCGCCCGTGTCGAACCGGCCCGAGGCCAGGGCGGCGCGCACGTCGATCTCTTCGATCACGGGATCCGCGTCCTCGGTTTCGGGGACGGCGATGATCTCCAGCGTCTCGACACTCGCGTCGATCCTGGCCAGGCCCAGAACGGTCTCCTCGCCGGTCAGCCCGTC
>JBCBNX010000088.1 GCA_039821555.1 Bacteroidota bacterium | reverse complement strand
GACAAGGCAGCGTTCCTTTAGGATTGCGATTTCGACGCGAGGCTTTCGACGACCACGTTGGTATTTGTATACACACAAACCTCTGCGGCGATCTGCATGGCTTTACGGGCAATCTCTTCAGCCGACAGCGGCTGATCTAACAGCGCCTTCGCAGCCGACAACGCATAATTGCCGCCAGAGCCAATACCCATGACATGCGCTTCCGGTTCCAGAACGTCGCCGTTGCCGGTCAGCACAAGCGTTGTCTCGGCATCGGCGACAATCAACATCGCTTCCAGACGTCTGAGGTAGCGGTCGGTGCGCCAATCCTTGGCGAGCTCCACCGCAGCGCGCATAAGCTGCCCCGGATACTGCTCAAGTTTGGCTTCCAGCCGTTCAAAGAGTGTGAAGGCGTCGGCCGTGGCGCCCGCGAAGCCGGCGATGACGTCACCATCGCCCAGGCTGCGGACCTTCCGTGCCTGAGCCTTGATAACAGTTTGCCCAAGGCTGACCTGGCCATCACCAG
>JBCBNX010000087.1 GCA_039821555.1 Bacteroidota bacterium | reverse complement strand
CGTACCGAGGGCGCACGCGAACCACGGGACGCTGCCCCTTGCGCGCCCACACCCGGCGTAGGATGGGCTTGAGGCTCACCCGGTGTTCGTCCATCGCCCAGAGTTCGACCGCGCGCTCTTCCCGAGCGGCCGCCACGTCTCGGACAAGCTCATTTTTTGAACGCCGCTTGCGCGGCCGGGTCGGCCTTGTCATGGGCCGGGCGGGGCGTCTGGCTGGAGAAGCCCAGGCGGACGAGGTACTCCCAGCCACGCTGGTCGTGCACGTGCGCGCGGCCCGTGGTGTGCTCCATCCAGCGCGCCACCTCGGGGCCGGTCCACGGTCCGCCGTTGGGGGCCCTCCCGTGTTCGAGCGCCTCGTCGAGGGCGGCGAGTTGGTCGGCGTTGAGCAGCGCCGGGGCTCCGGGATGGTCCTCGCGACGGTCACGGAGGCCGTCGGGGCCGTGGTCGTTGTAGCGGTGGAGGAGGCAGCGGACCCAGTAGTCGCTGTAGCCGGTGGCCAGGGCGA
>JBCBNX010000085.1 GCA_039821555.1 Bacteroidota bacterium | reverse complement strand
TATCCCAGATCGGACCGGTTTGGGCTGCGGTGACATTCAGTTGCGCGGGGCCTTCGAGGTCTTCGGCGATCACGCCGGTGTCGATCAGCGTCAGGTCGGCGGTGGCGCGGCTGTCGTCGCCGGCCAGTTGCGCCGAGGCGCGGATCTGGGCGGCGTCGCCGTCGATGCGCAGGGCGTCGAGGAAGGTGCCGGCGGTGGTGCGGCGGATGGTGGCCTCTAGCGTGGCAGTGCCTGCCAGCAGGCGGTCGGCTTCGGGTTGGTTGACGGTGATGTTCTGGGTTTCCCCGGCCAGCGCGACGTTCAACGTGCCTGCGATGGGCGAGAGGGTGCCCGCGACATCGGCGGTGATGGCTCCGCCCAGCGAGCGGCCTGCGATGCCGGAGAAGACGCTGAGATCGCGGGCGGCGGCGGCGAGGTCGGTGGTGATGTCGATGGCGCCGTCTTGCGCGTCGATCTGGGCGTTGCCGGTGAGGTCGTAGGTTTCGCCAGCGATGCGCAGGTCGGAC
>JBCBNX010000084.1 GCA_039821555.1 Bacteroidota bacterium | reverse complement strand
CTCCGGCTGATGGGAGTGGAACCAGCAGAGCCGCCGAGAAGCACGTTCCAGGATCGCTCCCGACGACCTCCATTAGGCCCATTAGATCTCCCGCAGAGGCCTATTGCAAAACCCGGAAACATGTTTAAGCTGACGATCCAGCCAATACGCCGACTTAGCAAAGGTATAACCGAATGTCTCTCAGACCAGGGGGAGGAAGTGGGGTTGGAGGCCCGCCCTCCCGGGCTGAGCCCTTACCGCCGTAGAAACCTTCCTTCGTTATTGCTGGAACTTCACGTGAGCGGCTTCACCGCGACGGGTCTGTGTGCCTTCAAAGAAAGTTGGGGCCGTTGGACAGGTAATTGCCACGTCCACATAGGTGTCAGGTTGACCGTCGATCTCGGAGACCAGCAGGTCGACGCGGAGTCCTGGGTGATACTGATAAGGGTCCAGGTCCATAAGCAACGGGTCGAGTGTTGTAGTGTAGCCAGCCTCATACAGGGCTGCGCGGATGGAATGATTTACCGCAGT
>JBCBNX010000083.1 GCA_039821555.1 Bacteroidota bacterium | reverse complement strand
ATGAAGCGGTCGAGCCCGGACTCGTAAGCCGAATACTCGATCGAGAGCTCGCGGCCCATCGTGCGGTAGGACTTCTCAATCCGCATCGTGTCCATTGCACGGATCCCGAAGGGGCGGATGCCGAAGTCCTCGCCGGCTGCCATAAGCGCATCAAAGATCGTCGTCTGCATCCCGATCGGGTGATGCAGTTCCCAACCGAGTTCGCCGACGAAGTTGACGCGCAGTGCGTCCGCTGAAGCCGGCCCGACGGAGATCGGCTTACCCGTCAACCACGGAAACTGATCGTTGCCGAGGTCCGTGCGCGTCACCCGCTGGAGGACATCGCGTGACTTCGGCCCGGCGAGGACGAGGACGCCATTGGCGTCCGTGATCGGTGTGAGCGTCACGCTGCCATCGGCGGGCAGCAACTTGCCGAGGGTGTCGTGGTCGTGCCGTTCGAGCGCGCCGGCTGAGACGAGGTAGAACCCGTCCGGCTTGCGGTAGACGGTGAACTCGGACCGCACACCGCCG
>JBCBNX010000082.1 GCA_039821555.1 Bacteroidota bacterium | reverse complement strand
GGGATCGTGATCGTCTATCAGATCCTGTCCACGGACGTGGCCGACCACCTGCGCGAGTACGCGACGTTCAAGGCGATGGGCTACGGCCAGTCGTTTTTCATGGGTATCGTGTTTGAGGAGGCGATCATCCTGGCGCTCCTCGGCTTCATCCCCGGCATCGCGATTTCCCTGGCCTTTTATGTGGGCCTGTCCTCAGCGACGGGCCTGCCCATCGCGATGGACGCTGCAACCGCGCTCGCCGTCTTCGTCGGCACGCTGGTGGCCTGTTCCGTTTCAGGTGCGGTGGCCACCCGGCGCCTGGCGCGGGCGGATCCGGCAGACCTGTTCTGATGACCGCATCTCCGATCGTGGCAGAGGGGCTGAACCATTGGTTCGGGTCAGGGGATGCCCGGAAGCAGGCGATCTGGGACGTCTCGCTGACCATCGCACGGGGCAGTCTTACGATCCTGATGGGGCCGTCCGGCTCCGGCAAGACGACGCTCCTCACCCTGATGGGCTGCCTCCGCGACGT
>JBCBNX010000081.1 GCA_039821555.1 Bacteroidota bacterium | reverse complement strand
CGTCGGTTGACGTTCGTGCCGGTGCTGAACCCGGACGGGTATGTCTACAACGAGGAGGAGGACCCGAACGGCGGGGGGCTGTGGCGCAAGAACCGGCGGGACAACGGGGACGGCAGCTTCGGGGTGGACCCGAACCGCAACTACGGCTACGAGTGGGCGCGCGACGACACCGGGTCAAGCCCCATGGGATCCAGCGAGACCTACCGCGGCCCGGCACCGTTCTCAGATCCCGAGACGGCATCGCTGCGCGACTTTGTTGAGTCACGCGACTTCAAACTCGCCTTCAACTACCACAGCTTCTCCGACGTCCTGATTCATCCATGGGGGTATGAAGTCAACGCGCTCACGCCGGACTCGTCGCGCTATTCGAGCTACGCCGCCCTGATGACCGAAGCCAACGGCTACCCGTCCGGCACCACGGGCCAGATGCTCGGCTATGTGGTCAATGGCTCTTCCGACGACTGGTTCTACGGCGAGCAGGCGACGAAGGACAAGATCTACGCCTTCACGCCGGA
>JBCBNX010000080.1 GCA_039821555.1 Bacteroidota bacterium | reverse complement strand
ATCGTCGTTGCCCAGACCGGCTTCGATCACGTCGTCGCCGCGGGAATCGAAGATCAGGTCGTCTCCGTCGGTTTCCTGTCCCCTGAGCTCCTGCGCCTTGAGTTCGTTTGCATCCCAAGTGATGCCGTCGGCGAACTCGATGACCGGCAGCGTCGTTCGGGCGAGCGCCCCCACGATCCGCACCTGATCCCCCACATCGGGGAACACGATCAGCAGATCGTCGCTTTCCAGGCCGGCGCGGCGCACCACAGCCTCCGTCGAGCCGTAGTCGGTGAAGCTGATGACGGCGTCGCGCATCGCGATCGCCTCCAGCTCGATCCGATCGATCCCATCGCCCTCGGCGAAAAGGACCCGGGTGTCCCGGCCCATGATGATCGTATCGTAGCCGTAGCCGCCCGCAACCTCGAAGTCCGGGTCGATCGTGCGCGCGTCGATCAGATCCGTAGACGCGTTAGACGCCTCGTCGAGGAGGATGCCGCGGATGTCGGTAAGGCTGAGCGTGATCCCATCGTCGAACTCGAAGCTCTCA
>JBCBNX010000079.1 GCA_039821555.1 Bacteroidota bacterium | reverse complement strand
GTAATCGGATATCAGCCATGATCCGGTGAATACGTTCCCGGGCCTTGTACACACCGCCCGTCAAGCCATGGAAGCCGGGAGTGCCTGAAGTCCGTGACCGCAAGGAGCGGCCTAGGGCAAAATCGGTAACTAGGGCTAAGTCGTAACAAGGTAGCCGTACCGGAAGGTGCGGCTGGAACACCTCCTTTCTAGAGAAAGTTCCGACGGATGTTTTTTTGTTCCGAGTTCCAAGGGTTTGTTTTTTTCTTTGCTGTCTTTCCATTATGTCAAGATATTTTTTGAAGTCTCGTAGCTCAGCTGGTTAGAGCGCTACACTGATAATGTAGAGGTCGGCAGTTCGAGCCTGCCCGAGACTACAGGGCCGAAGCGCAGGGAAAATATCCAGTGGATATTTTCAGCGAAGGAGCCAGGTGGCGCGAGGGCGTTATCGAGAAAGTTCATTGATTTGAAATAGGAAATTCTAGGTGTTGAGTTACCGTTATGAAGTACTGTTAACCGATGACTGTTAACTGACAACTGGAAAACGGGGAATT
>JBCBNX010000078.1 GCA_039821555.1 Bacteroidota bacterium | reverse complement strand
ATGCGCCGCTCGTCCTCAAGCCGTTTCGCTTCCGCTTTTTCTGCGGGATGCGGAAAGCCTAAATGGTAGTGATTTCGGCCTATCACCCCTCCTCCCCGAGCGCGGCGTGGGCGCGGGCGATCTGGTCCCGCTCCTCCTGGTCGAACCACTCACCCATGCCGATGGGGCACTCGGCATCATAGTCTCCGCAGGGCTTGTTGCGGTGATCGTCGTGGAACTCGCGCAGCCGCTCGACCTGCGCAGTCATGTTGCGAAGATCCTCCCGCAGCCTATCCCGCTCTGCCTCCAGCTCCGCCACACGGGCGGTGAGGCGGTCGATCTCGGCGGCGGCTTTGACGGCCCATTCCCACGCGGGGCCTTCGCAACCGGTCTCTTGCAGAAAGTCCACATAGACCGCAGGCGGAAGACCGCTCGTAAAGTCAGGATCGTGCAGGTCGGCGAGCTTCTGATTTAGATCACCCATCGCCCGCCTCCGCTACTCGATCGAGAAAATTCCGCCACGTCGTGCACTCGCGCCAACTGGCGCACACGCCAAC
>JBCBNX010000077.1 GCA_039821555.1 Bacteroidota bacterium | reverse complement strand
GCGGAGAACCAGCTATTTCCGAGTTTGATTGGCCTTTCACCCCTAGCCACAAGTCATCCCCGCATATTGCAACATGCGTGGGTTCGGTCCTCCAGTGCGTGTTACCGCACCTTCAACCTGCCCATGGCTAGATCACTCGGTTTCGGGTCTAATCCCACGAACTGAACGCCCTGTTCAGACTCGCTTTCGCTGCGCCTACGCCTCATGGCTTAAGCTCGCTCGCCAGACTAAGTCGCTGACCCATTATACAAAAGGTACGGGGTCACTTGCGCTCCCCCTGTTTGTAGGCGTCCGGTTTCAGGTCTGTTTCACTCCCCTTGTCGGGGTGCTTTTCACCTTTCCCTCACGGTACTGGTTCGCTATCGGTCGATAAGGAGTACTTAGGCTTGGAAGGTGGTCCTCCCATGTTCAGACAGGGTTTCACGTGCCCCGCCCTACTCTAACGGTGGCTATGATACGGCTACGGGGCTGTCACCCATATCGCCCCGCTTTCCAACGGGTTCGCCTTATATCGCCACACGGCCTGGTCCGCGTTCGC
>JBCBNX010000076.1 GCA_039821555.1 Bacteroidota bacterium | reverse complement strand
CAATCTTCTGTTGCGCGATGTCGACTGCCAAGTGGTCGTGGTAGTGAACTCTTTCGTTCTCGCGCCGCGGGACGGCCGCCGCCGCCCGAGCCGAAAGGCAGAGTGTGGGCTGGCAGCACGCCCGTGGGCCTTGCGACTCTGCGGCTGCGCCGCTGCGCGACGTGGATCGTCGATCTCCTGCTGCGAGACGTCGTCTGCCAAGGGGTCGTCGCGGTCGTCCGGGGCGGACGTGGTGATCTACCGGTGAACTCCGCTTCGATCGGCGTGGTTGGTGGTGGAATCGATTCTACGGCCGCGGCTGCGTCGTTTGGCCGTGTCTCCGAGAAGACGCGGGCCTTTGATCGAGGCGAATTCAGTCGAAGAGTGCATGACGAGGAATCGACGCAGAATCGCGGTGGGAGTCGATTCATGATACTCTCACACGTCCTCGTCGTCGCCGCCAAAGAACACCACCAATCAACTCCTACGACGATTTTGCGTCGATGTCCCGCGGTGTACTTCGAAAGGTTTCGCCGTATTTCTTGACAGCGACGACGAGGACG
>JBCBNX010000075.1 GCA_039821555.1 Bacteroidota bacterium | reverse complement strand
GCGAACGGGGACCAGCCCAAACCAACGACTCCGGTTGTTGGGGTTGTGGGACAGTGACATGTATCAATGGATTTAGACGAAGCATTTGAAAGATGCACCATAGGGGGTGAAAGTCCCGTAGTCGAAAATGAAGTTGGGCTAACTGTATCCCGAGTAGCACGGGTCACGTGAAACCCCGTGTGAATCAGCGAGGACCACCTCGTAAGGCTAAATACTCCTGTGTGACCGATAGCGAAAAGTACCGCGAGGGAAAGGTGAAAAGAACCCCGGAAGGGGAGTGAAATAGAACATGAAACCGTGAGCTTACAAGCAGTGGGAGTCCGATTAAACGGATGACAGCGTGCCTGTTGAAGAATGAGCCGGCGACTTATAGGGTCTGGCAGGTTAAGTCGGGAATGACGGAGCCATAGCGAAAGCGAGTCTGAATAGGGCGTTAGTCACCTTTTATAGACCCGAACCCGGATGATCTAACCATGGCCAGGATGAAGCTTCGGTAACACCAAGTGGAGGTCCGAACCGACTGATGTTGAAAAAGGAGCGGATGAGCTG
>JBCBNX010000074.1 GCA_039821555.1 Bacteroidota bacterium | reverse complement strand
GGCTCAATTCCTGACCAATCGATTTTGAACGGATTGGACTTAGCCTGGGCGTAGGTGATGCGCTTTTTGCGCGCTTCGTTGGCGAGGTGGTTGGCACGAACCGTTTCGTACTCGGACTGGATCTCGCTGATGTAGCCGGGCCCATCGCGTTCTGACACCAGCTTGGACACCACGCCAACTGCGCGCGATGCATCGAGTACGTAAATCGCCTGCCCGCGTGCATAGTTCGGTGCGATCTTCACGGCCGTGTGGACCCGGCTAGTGGTGGCCCCACCGATCAAAAGCGGGACATCGAAATCCTGGCGCTCCATTTCCGCGGCCACGTAGCACATTTCATCAAGTGAAGGCGTGATCAGACCAGACAGGCCGATGATATCGACGTTTTCTTCCTTGGCCTTGTCGATGATTTTTTGGGCCGGAACCATTACGCCCATATCGATGACTTCGTAGTTGTTACACTGCAGGACCACGCCGACGATGTTCTTGCCGATGTCGTGGACGTCGCCTTTGACGGTTGCCATCAAAACCTTGCCGACGGCTGGTTTGTCC
>JBCBNX010000073.1 GCA_039821555.1 Bacteroidota bacterium | reverse complement strand
CTGGATCACCTCCTTTCTAAGGATGTTCTGCGATCAATCGGTTCGCCCGGTTTCACGGAACACTTAGCAAGTCTGGTTCTCAAGCCAGACTATAAATCGGTCCAGGCCGTCCTCATATCTCTTCAGAAAATCAAAGGTTTCACGCCATGGCGCGGGCCTACGGGGCGTTAGCTCAGCTGGGAGAGCACCTGCTTTGCAAGCAGGGGGTCATCGGTTCGATCCCGATACGCTCCACCAGATGGGTCGGTAGCTCAGGTGGTTAGAGCGCACGCCTGATAAGCGTGAGGTCGGAGGTTCAAGTCCTCCTCGACCCACCACGAATTCCCGCCGGGAAGTTTGGGGCGTTAGCTCAGCTGGGAGAGCACCTGCTTTGCAAGCAGGGGGTCATCGGTTCGATCCCGATACGCTCCACCAAAACTATGGAGCATATCGGCGCTTTGCTGCGTACCTGCGGTACGACACGCTCCACCAAATGGGTCGGTAGCTCAGGTGGTTAGAGCGCACGCCTGATAAGCGTGAGGTCGGAGGTTCAAGTCCTCCTCGACCCAC
>JBCBNX010000072.1 GCA_039821555.1 Bacteroidota bacterium | reverse complement strand
GTTACGGCAATTATCGCGGCCAATACAACCACGAAACCGTCCCCATCAACAACGAAGTCTTCTTCGACACTTTGGACATCAACCACGCTTTCGCTCATGTGCAGATTGATCATGTCGATAATTTTTTCGACCCAGTCGAGCCCGACGCCGACGCTGATCCTCCCGTCGTGCCCGATCCTCCCAAATATTTTTATTGGGACCCTTTAGACCTCAACGACTACGTGGATGAGTGTATTCGCACCGTCCGTATTTTTCATCGGACACAATGGCGCTACAAACCACCCGATCTTGAGATTCTTCGTCCATATCTCAATTTCGCCCCTGCCGACCTCGTCGCCAAGACTCTTGAAGTCACCACCCAGTGGGGACGCCATGTCGCACAGGATACCTACCGACGCGTCTTCCATTCGCCGTTTCCTGCCGCGAATGTTTCACGGCGCCGCGAGCCCGTCGCCACCGACACTTGCTTCGCCGATGTCCCTGCCGTCAACTATGGATCTCTCATGATTCAACTGTACTTCGAGTCAAGACCAAAATACAGTTGAATCATGAGAGAG
>JBCBNX010000071.1 GCA_039821555.1 Bacteroidota bacterium | reverse complement strand
AGGGGAGTGAAACAGTACCTGAAACCGGATGCTTACAAGCTGAGGGAGCTCTTCGGAGTGACCTCGTACCTTTTGTATAATGGGTCAACGACTTAGTGTTGCGTGCAAGCTTAAACCGTTAGGTGTAGGCGTAGCGAAAGCGAGTCTGAATAGGGCGACCGAGTATGTAGCATTAGACCCGAAGGCAAGTGATCTAGGTATGGGCAGGGTGAAGGTGCAGTAACATGCACTGGAGGCCCGAACCGTTGAGCGTTGAAAAGCTCTCGGATGACCTGTGCCTAGGGGTGAAAGGCCAATCAAACTTGCTGATAGCTGGTTCTCCGCGAAATCTATTTAGGTAGAGCGTCGATCGAATACTCTCGGGGGTAGAGCACTGACTGGGCTAGGGGTCCTCACCGGATTACCAAACCTTATCAAACTCCGAATACCAAGAAGTACTAATCGGCAGACACACGGCGGGTGCTAACGTCCGTCGTGGAGAGGGAAACAACCCTGACCACCAATTAAGGTCCCCAAATAATGGCTAAGTGTGAAAGGATGGCTGCTTCTAAGCCAACCTCCTCAT
>JBCBNX010000070.1 GCA_039821555.1 Bacteroidota bacterium | reverse complement strand
GCGGAAGGCCACGCTGACCGGCGGGTGGTACACGCCGCGACGGTGGGAGGCGTCAGCGCACGGGCGACGTCAGAGGGGAAGGACGCAGCCCCGATCGCGTCGATGTTAACCAAGCATTACCCGCGCGTCCAACCCGGAGCGCCATCCTTAACATGGCGCGACGATGAATTGGCGTTGGTTGGTCACTCGTCCTTGGTCACTCGTTCTTGGTCACTCGTGATGCCACGTATCTGAGACCGTTGTGCATCGCGCCGACTCCCACCTTGGTCATCCCCGACCTGATCGGGAGCCGAAGGCCGGCGTATGCCAATCCATACAAGGCATCGTATGGATGCCCGCCGTCGCGGGAATGATCGGGTAAGTTTGCACCCATATCTCTTCCAGATGATATGAGCGACATCGGCACCTACCCCTTCACCGCACCGAGCGTCAGGCCGGAGATCAGGTAGCGGCTCAGCACCAGGAACAGCGCGATCACGGGGATCGACACGATGAGCGACCCGGCGGCGTAGAGGCCCCACTGCGCGCGGAGGTTGCCCTGGAAGAGCTTCAGCCCGACGGGCAGCGTGAAGAGTTCTGTGTCCTGCAAGA
>JBCBNX010000069.1 GCA_039821555.1 Bacteroidota bacterium | reverse complement strand
ACACGAACCCGTGGATCCATATCCCGGTCGGCTATTTCAAGACGATGGGCAACGCGGCCGGCGACTGGTGCTACAAGACCGAGCCGGATCCGGGCCTGAACGGGCGGCAACTCGACTGGCCCCGGGGCAAGGTGCTCGGCGGCTCCTCCTCGCTCAACGGGCTTCTCTATGTGCGCGGGCAGGCGGAGGACTATGACCGCTGGCGCCAGATGGGCAATTCCGGATGGGGATGGGAGGATGTGCTTCCCCTCTTCAAGCGGGCGGAGGATCAGGAACGCGGCGCGGACGACTATCACGGCACCGGCGGCCCGCTCGCCGTGTCGGACATGCGGCTGAAACGGCCGATCTGCGATGCGTGGGTCGAAGCTGCGCAGACCGTGGGCTACCCGTACAACCCGGATTACAACGGCGCGGATCAGGAGGGCGTGGGGTATTTCCAGCTCACAGCCCGGGGCGGGTGGCGCTGCTCGTCGGCGGTTGCGTACCTCAAGCCCGCGCGGAACCGGCCCAACCTGCAGATCGTGACCAAGGCGCACACGCAGCGCGTGCTCATCGAGAACGGGCGCGCGACCGGCGTCGTCTATCGGGACCGGTCCG
>JBCBNX010000068.1 GCA_039821555.1 Bacteroidota bacterium | reverse complement strand
GGGAGTACGAGCTATTTCCGAGTTTGATTGGCCTTTCACCCCTACCCACAGGTCATCCAAAGACTTTTCAACGTCAACTGGTTCGGTCCTCCACTGTGTGTTACCACAGCTTCAACCTGCCCATGGGTAGATCGCACGGTTTCGCGTCTACTACTACTGACTAAAGCGCCCTGTTCAGACTCGCTTTCGCTACGGATCCGCACCATAAGTGCTTAACCTTGCCAGTAAAAGTAACTCGTAGGCTCATTATGCAAAAGGCACGCCGTCACCGATAAATCGGCTCCGACCGCTTGTAGGCGTATGGTTTCAGGGTCTGTTTCACTCCCTTGTTCAGGGTTCTTTTCACCTTTCCCTCACGGTACTGGTTCACTATCGGTCTCCCAGGAGTATTTAGCCTTGGCGGATGGTCCCGCCGGATTCACACAGGGTTTCACGTGCCCCGCGCTACTCAGGATACTGTTATCGATAACATCGCTTGCGTGTACGGGACTATCACCCTCTACGGTGCGTCTTTCCAAACGCTTCCACTTCACTTTGCATCGAACATTACAGTCCTACAACCCCAACATTGCCGAAACAACATTGGTTTGGGCTGTTCCGCTTTCGCT
>JBCBNX010000067.1 GCA_039821555.1 Bacteroidota bacterium | reverse complement strand
CGCACGCGCACGCTCATCTTCGACGTGAGCGACCTCGACGACCCCGTCTACGTCGGCGCCTACCTCAGCGTGCTCTCGACCTCCGACCACAACCTCTACATCCGCGGCAACTACGTCTACCAGTCGAACTACGAGAGCGGCCTGCGCATCTACGAACTCACCGACCTCGCCAACGCCGAGCTCACCTTCACGGCCTCGTTCGACACCTTCCCGTCGGGCAACCGTGTGTCCTACGGGGGCCAGTGGAGCAACTACCCGTTCTTCGAGAGCGGCCTCGTCATCGCCAACGACCAGTCCAACGGCCTCTTCGTGCTCCGCTCGCCCGTCATCAGCCCCACCGCAGGCGAGCCGACACCAGACGATGCCGTGCGCGGCCTCAGCGCGGCCTACCCCAACCCCTTCCAGCAGACGACCACGCTCACGCTCGCGCTCGACCGCAGCGAGGACGTGCGCGTGGCGGTGTACGACCTGCTGGGCCGGGAGGTAGCGCGGCTCTTCGAGGGCGCGGGCGCGGCGGGGTCGCTGCTGACGCTGACGTTCGACGGGGCGGGCCTGTCGAGCGGGACGTACGTGGTGCGGGTGGTGGGCGAGACGTTCGCTGAGACGCGCCGCCTCACGCTCGT
>JBCBNX010000065.1 GCA_039821555.1 Bacteroidota bacterium | reverse complement strand
CGGGCAAGGAGCTCGTGGCCCGGAGCCTCCACGAGGCCAGCGGACGCCACCAAAGTCGCATGGTGACGGTCAACTGCGCCGCGATCCCGCCCGCGCTCTTCGAGTCCGAGCTCTTCGGCCACAAGCGCGGGGCCTTCACGGGGGCCAGCGAAGACCACAAGGGCCTCTTCGAGATCGCAGACGGCGGCACCCTCTTCCTCGACGAGATCGGCGAAATGAGCCTCGAGCTCCAGGTCAAGCTCCTGCGCGTCCTCGAGCGGAGCGAGTTTCGTCCCCTGGGGTCGAACAAGACCGTCCGCGTCGACGTGCGCGTGGTCGCGGCCACCAACAAGACCTTGGCGGACGAGGCAGCGGCCGGCCGTTTCCGCGAGGACCTCTACTACCGCCTGAACGTGATCCACGTCGAGGTCCCGCCCCTCCGCGGTCGCAAGGAGGACATTCCGGCCCTCGCCGAAGCCTTTCTCAAGGACATGGGTCGCCAGGCGAGCGACCTCAGCCCCGCTGCCCTCGAGGTTCTCCTGCGCCACATTTGGCCGGGCAACATTCGCGAGCTCCGCCATGCCCTCGAGCGCGCCGGCCTCCTGGCGGGCAGCGGGCAGATCGAGCCCAAGCACCTCGGCCTCGAAG
>JBCBNX010000064.1 GCA_039821555.1 Bacteroidota bacterium | reverse complement strand
GCCTTCTTTCCGCCGCCCTCTCTGTCCCGAACGATCGCAGCGACGCGCGCGGCGAGGGCGGCGGACAGAAGGCTCCGGTCGAAGACGTCGGCCGCGGTGCGGCGCGCGTTGTTCAACTGCCAGAGCCCGGCGAGGATCGCGACCGTCATGAGCGGCAACAGGATTATGAGGGTCAGGCGCAGCCGAAGCGAAATGGCGCGCGTCATGGATCTTCCGCCTTTAGCGCGTAGCCGATCCCGCGCATCACGCGAATGGTCACGCCATGCCCGGCGAGGCGTTTGCGCAACCGCGAGACGTAGACCTCGATAACTTTCTCGTCCGTCGCGCTGCCAGTGCCATAGACGAGATCGAGCAGGCGTTCCTTGCTGACGGCGGCGCCCCTCGTTTCGGCGAGACCGGCAAGTACGGTCAGTTCGCGGCGGGGCACATCGAGCGGCTGGTCGCCCACGCTGAGTTGCAGTGGCTCAAGATCGAGCGTGAGTTTCCCGATCGCGATCCGGCGCCGGGGCGGAGTGGCCTTGCGGCGTCCGAGCGCGCGGATGCGGGCCACCAGTTCATCCATCGCGAATGGCTTGACGAGGTAGTCGTCAGCACCTGCGTCCAGGCCGTGTACCCTGTCTTCGGTCGCGACGCGCGCTGTCAAAAGGATCACCGGA
>JBCBNX010000063.1 GCA_039821555.1 Bacteroidota bacterium | reverse complement strand
TAAGCCTCGAAAAAGAGTACCAAATAAGCTTACTGCGTCTCTGCCTCTTCACAGGTTACACAACCGGGGACAATGTCCCCTTCTGCTTCCGATTGGGGGTAGTTCTTCGCCCGGTTGCGCCTTCGGCCTCGGCAACCGGGCCAAAATCACTCTCCTCCGCATCTGAAGACATGAAAATCGAAAGATAGATGATTTTCCAGATTGAGGACGTGAAAGGTTGGTCTTATATGCAATTTAAGTACCCTCTTTTCCTCCTCCTCCTCGTCCTCCTCGTCCTCGTCCTCCTCCTCGTCCTCCTCGTCCTCGTCCTCCTCCTCCTCCACCTCCCGTCGTCTGCTTCGGATCTTTAGGAGGACGAGGGTTACGACCCGCCGCTTCGTGCAGTAGTCCACCCTCCCCTTCAACGCCTTCTCCACCTGGTTCTTCACAGCGCACGAAAGGTACGTATCCTAGGGGTTACAAAGGTGCTCGCGCGTATCCTTTATAACCTGACGGACAACGTTCCCTCACGCGTTGTTGTGGAGCGCGGTACCGACTCGCGACCCGCGAAAGAGAAGGGGGGTAGTGTCGCCCTCGGGGATTCGTTCCCAGAGAGCTTAAACATGACTGCTCCTCAGCCTGTCCAACCTCTCCCTTCTCGCGGCCGCCAGTGGTGTCTGGAGCCCTCCTGTCCCCGTTTCCGGCCCCGCGACCTGCAGAGAGACATGACAGCCAAAAGGACTATA
>JBCBNX010000062.1 GCA_039821555.1 Bacteroidota bacterium | reverse complement strand
AGCCCAGGAGCATGAGATTATAGCCTCAGGACCTTCGTGTTCCTTTGTTCGTCATGTAAGAGGAGTCCGTCCCAGATAAACTTGAGACCTAGCAGAGAGACTGTAAGTCATCAATCAAAGTCACTGACAGATAGCTGAGCCAGGCAATAAGAGCAGCTCAAAAAGATGAGACGGTGCTTTGGTAAGAGAGGCTAGGGGCAAGTAAAGGTTTGTAGGGTCTTCTTGTCTAACTGAGAGCAGGCCTGCATTTGCACAGGCAGTGAGAGTTCATCAATGGGAGGCTTGAGACAGTTGGGCAGTCGTTACATCATTCATGCGGGACACTAATTAGGTGCCAAGGAGTTTCGCTACCTTAGAACACTTATAGTTAGTGCTGCCGTTGATCCAGAGCTTGAGGAGAGGCCTAAGCATAGACAAAGGCTTGTTAGCACTGGACACTGGGCAGATGTCAGACACTATGTATGCTCAGCAGAAGCTAGGTAGCAGGGTCTTATGTTTTTGATAAACAGTCGCTGCTCGAGGAAAGCTTGCTTAATAGACAGCAAGAGCTAGCTGCACGAAGAAGCTAAGGAAGAGTTGCCGAGTTCCTTGAGACTCCTTAGATCGCTTGAGAGCGTAGGCAAACCTGTGTCAGATTCTGTACAGGCATTGAAGCGGAAGGACTTCCAGGAGTTAGAGGGCAGTCAAGGCTAAGAGAGCAAAGAAGAAGCAAGAGCATCGCCAGAGGCTAGGGCCATTAAC
>JBCBNX010000061.1 GCA_039821555.1 Bacteroidota bacterium | reverse complement strand
ACTAGGTGTCTCCCGCAACTAGGTGTCTCCCGCAACTAGGTGTCTCCCGCAACTAGGTGTACGGTCCCAGGGTGTCCTGGGTCGGGTCTCGATGGAAGCGCTCCGGCTCGCGTTGCCACTCGCGGCACACGAACTCGTACGGCGTCAGCCCCCGCAGCGTCTTCAGCCGCTTCGCATGGTTGTACGCCAGCACGAACGTGGCTAGGTGCTCTTGCAACGCCGCGTGGGAGCCGTAGTGGTACGGCTCCACCGTCGCCTCCTTCAGCGTCCGATTCATCCGCTCTATCTGCCCGTTCGTCCACGGATGCCCCACCTTCGCGAGGCGATGCTTAATCTTGTGCTCGGCGCACACGCGGTCGAAGAGGTGCCGGAAGGCATGACGGTCGCGCTTCCGGTGCGTGAACTGGATCCCGTTGTCCGTCAGCACCGTGTGCAACTGGTAGAGGAACGCAGCTACCACCGAGCGCAAGAACTCAGCGGCTGTAGCCCTCTTAGCACACTCGTGGAGTTCGGCGTAAGCCACCTTCCCCGCCCGCCTCGGCGGGGCGGAGTCCGGTCAATGGCCACGAAGAGGTAGAGCTTGCCCTCTTCGGTACGCACCTCAGCGATGTCGATGTGGACGTAGCCAGGCGGATCGCCTACGATCCGGGGTACTTCTTGAAGGCCTTGCGCTTGGGCTTGTCGCCCTCAACCTCCGGCAGCCTGCTGATGCCGTGACGTTGCAAGCAGCGATGCAGCGACGAACGCGTCAGATGGGACATG
>JBCBNX010000060.1 GCA_039821555.1 Bacteroidota bacterium | reverse complement strand
CGATTGAGGCCGGCCCCGCCCAACTGCAACGCGGTCGCAAGCCTCGACTTTCGATGCCTCTGAGGTGCGATTGAGGCCCGCTTAACCTGCTTGGCCTCGTCGCCCTCGAATCGACTTTCGATGCCTCTGAGGTGCGATTGAGGCCGGAAGGCGCGGTTTAGGCGCGGAAGGCGCGGATGAGCTTTCGATGCCTCTGAGGTGCGATTGAGGCATGGAGAGCACCGCTGAGCGCAGCGGCGCCTACTTCCTTTCGATGCCTCTGAGGTGCGATTGAGGCACGTTGAGCGTTGCTGCATGCCTCGCCCGCACAAGCTTTCGATGCCTCTGAGGTGCGATTGAGGCCCGCGAACACGTTCGGCCATACCGACCTGATCGAGTTCTTTCGATGCCTCTGAGGTGCGATTGAGGCCAGTTGGCAGGCGAAGACGCCGTTGGGGTTCTTGAACTTTCGATGCCTCTGAGGTGCGATTGAGGCGATGCGCCCGTCGCGGCCCTCGCTGATCGAGAGCGACTTTCGATGCCTCTGAGGTGCGATTGAGGCCAACGTTACAACCAACATTGCAACTGCTGCGTTCCTCTTTCGATGCCTCTGAGGTGCGATTGAGGCCACCGTCGCGCTTGAACTGGTCGGGTACCGCACTCACTTTCGATGCCTCTGAGGTGCGATTGAGGCTAGGCCGTTTCGACATCGTCCAGCGTGCGAAGCCCTGCTTTCGATGCCTCTGAGGTGCGATTGAGGCCAGTTGGCAGGCGAAGACGCCGTTGGGGTTCTTGAACTTTCGATGCC
>JBCBNX010000059.1 GCA_039821555.1 Bacteroidota bacterium | reverse complement strand
GAGCCATAAGTGTGAATAGAATGTGTTGGGAAGCACAGCCATAGTGGGTGACAGCCCCGTACGCGAAGCTCGATAGACGTATTAAGTAGGGCGGGACACGTGAAATCCTGTTCGAAGATGGGGGGACCACCCTCCAAGGCTAAGTACTCCTAACTGACCGATAGCGAACCAGTACCGTGAGGGAAAGGTGAAAAGCACCCCGACGAGGGGAGTGAAACAGATCCTGAAACCGGACGCCTACAAACAGCCGGAGCGTAAGTGACGGCGTACCTTTTGTATAATGGGTCAACGACTTGGTCTCACATGCAAGCTTAAGCCGATAGGTGTAGGCGCAGCGAAAGCGAGTCTGAATAGGGCGACAGAGTATGTGGGATCAGACCCGAAACCGAGTGATCTAGGCATGGCCAGGTTGAAGGTGCGGTAACACGCACTGGAGGACCGAACCCACATCCGTTGAAAAGGATCGGGATGAGCTGTGCCTAGGGGTGAAAGGCCAATCAAACTCGGAGATAGCTGGTTCTCCGCGAAATCTATTTAGGTAGAGCGTCATCCGAATACCCCCGGGGGTAGAGCACTGGATGGGTAATGGGGCCCCACAGGCTTACTGATCCTAACCAAACTCCGAATACCGGGGAGTACTAGATGGCAGACACACGGCGGGTGCTAAGGTCCGTCGTGGAAAGGGAAACAGCCCTGACCTCCAGCTAAGGCCCCTAATTCATGGCTAAGTGGGAAAGCAGGTGAGACGACCAAAACAACCAGGATGTTGGCTTAGAAGCAGCCATCATTTAAAGAAAGCG
>JBCBNX010000058.1 GCA_039821555.1 Bacteroidota bacterium | reverse complement strand
CATCGAAAGTTTTTCCACGAGTGCCGGGTTGGATATAGACGACTTGCCTCAATCGCACCTCAGAGGCATCGAAAGGCGAGCCCGCCCTCTGGCACCGCGACGAGATAGCCGGCCTCAATCGCACCTCAGAGGCATCGAAAGCAAGGCCCGTCCGGCGACACGACGCAGATCGCCCTGCCTCAATCGCACCTCAGAGGCATCGAAAGCCTTATGGTCGGCGCACCGGGCCAGCAGCCAATCCAGGCCTCAATCGCACCTCAGAGGCATCGAAAGCGCGGACGCGCTCCGACAGCCACGCTCGAAGGCGTGGGCCTCAATCGCACCTCAGAGGCATCGAAAGACGCCGGACGCGCCGACGCGGCGCGCGTCATGGGCGAGCCTCAATCGCACCTCAGAGGCATCGAAAGCTGGTTGAAGGGTGAGACGCGACCCTACAACAAGTTGCCTCAATCGCACCTCAGAGGCATCGAAAGCGCATCACGCCGAATGTTCCCGAGAGGGCGCGTCCCGCCTCAATCGCACCTCAGAGGCATCGAAAGTCGTGCTCCAGCGTGTAGACGAGCGAGCCGTCTATGAGCCTCAATCGCACCTCAGAGGCATCGAAAGGACTTCGCTGCGTCGGCAGTTCAACCGAGGCGACAGGCCTCAATCGCACCTCAGAGGCATCGAAAGCTGTACTCGTTGACGGTGATGCGGACGTTCGCGTCGAGCCTCAATCGCACCTCAGAGGCATCGAAAGTCGTTGAGGCCGAGCTTACCGAGGCCGTGCTGAACGGGCCTCAATCGCACCTCAGAGGCATCGAAAGTGTACATCAAGAGGCGGTCGCCGGGCCGAATCGGGTGGCCTCAATCG
>JBCBNX010000057.1 GCA_039821555.1 Bacteroidota bacterium | reverse complement strand
GGCATCGAAAGAGTTGTCCGGCGCACGCAACGGCACGGCTGAGAACGGCCTCAATCGCACCTCAGAGGCATCGAAAGCATCAAGCCTTGCCCGTCCTACGCGGAGAGCGGCGTGCCTCAATCGCACCTCAGAGGCATCGAAAGAGGACCTACGCGCCGAACTCAAGGGCATGTCAGCAGGCCTCAATCGCACCTCAGAGGCATCGAAAGCTATCGAAGCGGACAGCCGTCATGATGGAGTCGACGGGCCTCAATCGCACCTCAGAGGCATCGAAAGTTGCCGCTCGCGTGCCGATCTGCATGAGCCTGCGACGGCCTCAATCGCACCTCAGAGGCATCGAAAGAGAAAAGTCGCACCGCTGCCATCCGCCGCGAGAAGAAGCCTCAATCGCACCTCAGAGGCATCGAAAGTCGTGCGGGAGAGGTCGTGTAGCGTCCGCGTGAGGGCCTCAATCGCACCTCAGAGGCATCGAAAGACTTTAAGCTCGCCGAGCACTTTCGACTTATCGAGTTGCCTCAATCGCACCTCAGAGGCATCGAAAGCTCATCCTCCGTCCTCCCCAGCGCATCAGCCTCGCCGCCTCAATCGCACCTCAGAGGCATCGAAAGGCGAACTTTCTGCCTCAGGCTGCGCCGAGGCAGCAGAGCCTCAATCGCACCTCAGAGGCATCGAAAGCGCTCTCCTGAAGCATGCGGTGTTCGGCCAGCACTTGCCTCAATCGCACCTCAGAGGCATCGAAAGTTCGTCCGCACCGTCTCTAACCTTCTCAGGAAGGGCGGCCTCAATCGCACCTCAGAGGCATCGAAAGTTTTTCCACGAGTGCCGGGTTGGATATAGACGACTTGCCTCAATCGC
>JBCBNX010000056.1 GCA_039821555.1 Bacteroidota bacterium | reverse complement strand
CTAGGCCGCGTTGACATTAGGCGAGCAAGAGTAGCGTCGACACCACGTGCACGAACGCCAGATAGTTGCGCCCCGTCTGCTCGTAGCGCGTCCCCACCCGCCGATACCGCTTCAGCCGACCGATCAGCCGTTCCACTTGATTGCGCTCCCGGTAGAGCTCGCGGTCGAACGCAGGCTTCAGCGAACGCGCTCCACTCGGCTTGATCACTGCCTGGATCCCTCGCGCGGCCAACGCCCCCCGGATCGCGTCAGAGTCGTAGGCGGCGTCGGCCAGCAACGCCTCGGCGGTGAGTCCTTCTATGAGCGGGAGTGCCGTGCGACTATCGGCACTCTGCCCCGGGGCCAGCGCGAAGCGGGCCGGATTGCCGAGCGCGTCACAGGCCACGTGCAGCTTGGTCGAGAGCCCACCGCGGCTGCGCCCCAAGGCCTCACGCTGGGCTGCTAGCTGGCTGCTAGCCCCCTTTTGCGTCCGCGCGAGGCGTCCTGGTGGGCTCGGAGGATCGTGGAGTCGACCATGAGCCATTCGAGATCGGGGTCCTGTACGGCCTCGAAGAGCCGCTGCCAGACGCCCTTCTTGCTCCAGCGGTTGAAGCGCACGAAGACGCTATTCCACTTGCCGAAGCGCTCGGGGAGGTCGCGCCAACGGCCGCCGTTGTTGGCGACGAAGAGGACGGCTTCGAGGAAGAGGCGGTTGTCGCGGGCGGTGTGCCCTCGGTCGCCGGGCTTACCCGGCAGCAGAGGCGCGATGCGGGCGAACTGTTGGTCGGTGAGGGTGTGTGCGGGCATGAGCAGCGAGGGTTGGTTGCTACTCATATCGGCTCGCCCGCGACCGACTCAAATGTCAACGCTCCCTAG
>JBCBNX010000055.1 GCA_039821555.1 Bacteroidota bacterium | reverse complement strand
AGGGCCTATCCCAAAAGGGGTGCAGGCACCCCGACCGTCTAGCTTGAGGGACTTCTTACCTCTCCCAAGCCCGACATGACCGCGACGCCTGCACCCTCCCAAGTTAGCGCTCTCGACTACCGACACCAGGTCGCCCCGCGCTTCCTCCCCACTCCCGACCTCTGGGCCGCCGTCGAGCCCCTGCTCCCGGAGCCGCCCGGCGGAGGACGACCACGCAAGCCCGCCGCCCAGATGTTCGCCGCCGTCTTCTACGTGCTCACCACCGGGATCCAATGGAAGGCGCTCCCCCGGTGCCTCGGTGCCGCCTCGACCGTTCACCGTCGCTTCCAGGAGTGGACCAAGGCCGGGGTCTTCGAGCGGCTCTGGGCGACCGGGCTCCTCGAGTTCGACGCCTCGGTTGGGCTCGATTGGACGTGGCAGGCCATCGACGGCGCGATGGTGAAGGCCCCGCTCGGTGGCGAGGCAACCGGGCCAAATCCGACGGATCGGGGGAAGTCCGGCACCAAGCGGCATCTCCAGACGGAAGGGCATGGGCTGCCGGTCGGGCTGGTGATCACCGGGGCCAACCGGCACGACAAGACGCAGGTGGAGCCTGTGCTCGACTCGATGCCGGTCGTGTCGTTCGAGGCCGAGCAGCACCTGTGCGCGGACAAGGGCTACGACTTCGACGACGTGCGCAGCGCGTTGAGCGCCTCGGGGTATGTGACGCACATCTTGAGCCGAGGGCAGGAGCGGGTGGCGCTGAAGATGCCGGGGTATCGGGCTCGGCGTTGGGTGGTAGAGGCGGCGCACTCGTGGCTGAACCGGTTCCGGCGCTTGCTGGTGCGGTGGGAGAAGAAGGTGATCAACCACGCGGCGTTGCTTCACCTGGCGTGCGCGGTGATCGTGTGGCGGCGTTGCCCTCTCACGTCCGACGACTACCTATTGGGATAGGCTCT
>JBCBNX010000054.1 GCA_039821555.1 Bacteroidota bacterium | reverse complement strand
CGCGGCCCCTCCTTCCTGGAGGGCGACTGGCCCGAGCAGCCCTGCCTCCGCAACTACCAGGTCCCTGCTGAGGCTGCCAAAGAGATCAGAGTCATGGCCACCTCCGTGGAGGTCGAGCCCAACACATTCCCGCCGCTGTGGGAGGAAAACTCGCGCTGGGACTTGCAGCGCTGCTCCTCCTTCCACAAGCACGTGCGCATCATCGCACGCGTCATCTCCGCCATCAGGAAGTGGCGCAACTACACCAAGCCGGAGCTGGCGACTGCTGCTGGTGCAGCCACGCCGGCCCCGCCCCTCTCTCCAGCAGAGCTGAGGGAGGCAGAAGTCGAGCTACTGCGGCAAGATCAACTCCGCTACCTTGCTGAAGAATACGAGACGCTAGAGCGAGGACATGAGCTGCCTCGGCATCATCCTCTGCGGCGACACCTGCCAGAGATCGACCAAGGAACAGGCCTCATCGTGCTGCGCCCCCGCCTACTCGGGCACCGACCGATCGTCCTCGCCCGCCACGGCGCCGCGCTGTCCAGGATCGCGCGCGACCTGCACGTGCGCGAGCTCCACCACGTCGGCGGCGGCAGCCGCGTCTGGCACGAGTACACGCAGCACTACTGGACCCCGAACGGGCGCCGCCGCGTCGAGTCCGCGGCCAAGACCTGCATCGTGTGCCAGAAGAGGAGGCCTCACCCCAAGGAGATCACCACCGGCAAGCTGCCGCTCGTGAGGACGCCCGCGGGCGACCGCAAGGCCCCCTTCGCCGTCACCGGCGTCGCCGCCGCCGGCCCCTTCCGCGTCAAGATCGGCAGGAGCCGCGCCGCCTGGCCGCGCTACGTGATCCTGTTCACCTGCGCCGTCTACCGCGCCGTGCACTGCGAGCTGGTGGCCTCGCTCTCCGCCGAGGAGTTCCTCATGGCCTTCGCCCGCTTCATGGCCCGCCGCGGCATCAAGCCCGGCCTCGTTATC
>JBCBNX010000053.1 GCA_039821555.1 Bacteroidota bacterium | reverse complement strand
TCGTCGGGAACGGTAACATCGTCGCGATTCATGTAGGCGTCAACATCGGAATTATCCTGGTCAAAGGCGGCAGGATCCCATGGTTCGTCCGAACAAAGAACGACGTGATGAAGGTCGAGGAGTTCTTCGTCGGAGGGCGGACGGAGTGGGAGATAGGCAAGGCCGTTTTGGAAACTGAGAGGAAGAACATATCCGTCGAGAGTAGTGATCGCGAGTTTTCCTCCAAGTGCCATGGAACGGTCGTCGACCTTGGTGCCAAAGGCCTCAAGTTGGACACAGGAATGAATGGACTTGCCTTTACCATGCCATGCGTACTGGTGCATGATGAGGCAGACAGGGCCGTGCTGGGAGTGAGCGACACCGGCGACGATGCCGACAGGGCAGTTGTCGATGGTATGATCACCGATACCGACAATGTCCACAGAACGGTTGGTGGTTTCGAGGAGACGAACGTCGGCGCCGCCAAGGCCGCCATTAGCACCGCGATCAACTAAAGAGAGGCGGTGATCGGTGTGCCTGAGGTGATGCGATAGCTCAGGTTGATTTGGCGCTGATTGCGAGACGTGGTGGCGAGCAGTGTGCGGAAATCATATGGAGATCGCTCACTGGAGTTGAAAAGACGTTCGTAAACTGAGGGATCAGAAGCATCGGGTGTCGATGATGTTTCTGGCTGATGAATCGTATCGGCAACGGTTTCGGTGGCGTTGGCCGAATACGTGGGAGGCGGAGGCGGTGGCTTACGATCGAGCTGCTGCTGCTGCTGGTGCTGCTGGAGCAGGTAAAGGACGGCGTTGCGAAGTTCATCGTCATTTGACTGCTGTTCTATGCTTGCGGCGGTGTCGTGAAAATGTACTTGCGAGCGTTGCGGCGGTCGTTGTTTGCGTTCAGCGAGGACCTTGTCGCGTTGGGGCTTGGGTACACGTTTGAGGATTAATTGCGCTTCTAAGGGAAGTTCTTTCCACACATCTGCTGGGATGCGCGGAACGGACTCGCTAGAAGTTTGACAATCAGAGCGGTATACGTCGACAATGGAGTGATCCATGTGTACGGAGGATTCAAAGAACGCTTCTTCGTCGTCGAGGTACCCTAATGTTGGGGATTTGTCCTGCATTTCATGCTCGTACGACAAGTTATGACTGTTCGCAGAAAGCCGGCCGCGATTCTTC
>JBCBNX010000052.1:877-1185 GCA_039821555.1 Bacteroidota bacterium | reverse complement strand
AGCGAAATTCCTTGTCGGGTAAGTTCCGACCCGCACGAAAGGCGTAACGATTTGGGTACTATCTCGGAGAGAGACTCGGCGAAATAGACATGTCTGTGAAGATGCGGACTACCTGCACCTGGACAGAAAGACCCTATGAAGCTTTACTGTAGCTTGGAATTGGATTTAAGTTTTTTCTGCGCAGTATAGGTGGGAGGCTTAGAGAATATTCTTGCGGGGATGTTTGAGCCATCAGTGAGATACCACTCTGGAAAAACTGGAATTCTAACCTTGTTTGCCGTTATCCGGCAAAGGGACATTTTCTGGTG
>JBCBNX010000052.1:576-867 GCA_039821555.1 Bacteroidota bacterium | reverse complement strand
CTGGGGCGGTCGCCTCCTAAAAGGTAACGGAGGCGTGCAAAGGTTCTCTCAGGCTGGTCGGAAATCAGTCGTAGAGTGTAAAGGCATAAGAGAGCTTGACTGCAAGACATACAGGTCGAGCAGAGACGAAAGTCGGCCTTAGTGATCCGACGGTTCCGAGTGGAAGGGCCGTCGCTCAACGGATAAAAGTTACTCTAGGGATAACAGGCTGATCTCCCCCAAGAGTTCACATCGACGGGGAGGTTTGGCACCTCGATGTCGGCTCATCGCATCCTGGGGCGGTAGTACGTC
>JBCBNX010000051.1 GCA_039821555.1 Bacteroidota bacterium | reverse complement strand
CCTCAGAGGCATCGAAAGTCGCCAACGCGCACCGGCACACGGACTTGCATGTCGGCCTCAATCGCACCTCAGAGGTGCGATTGAGGCGTGGGCTGTTGAGAAGCGCGGCGAGTATGACGAGGAGCTTTCGATGCCTCTGAGGTGCGATTGAGGCCAGACATCCCGTTTCAGTTCACCCACGTGGACAACTACTTTCGATGCCTCTGAGGTGCGATTGAGGCCCGACAACGGTGGGTTCATCATCGGGGCACGCGACACCTTTCGATGCCTCTGAGGTGCGATTGAGGCCGGGCAGCGCCATCGAGTACCGCACCGAAGGCGAGCTTTCGATGCCTCTGAGGTGCGATTGAGGCTATTCTATGTGTTCTCAATCGCACCTGCCCGCTTGTGCTTTCGATGCCTCTGAGGTGCGATTGAGGCCGCCTGCGTGAGCGAGTAGGCGCTCGTCGCGGCATTTCCTTTCGATGCCTCTGAGGTGCGATTGAGGCCGCCGGGTCATGTAGCGGATTTTCGTCTCGCGCACCCCTTTCGATGCCTCTGAGGTGCGATTGAGGCCGCTTAACCTGCTTGGCCTCGTCGTCCTCGAATCGGCTTTCGATGCCTCTGAGGTGCGATTGAGGCTGCGGCGAGCACGCTCGATTTCGTCGCCGTTCTCAACTTTCGATGCCTCTGAGGTGCGATTGAGGCCCGGCGGGTTGTCCTCGTCTCGGCTACCGCGCTGCTTTCTTTCGATGCCTCTGAGGTGCGATTGAGGCCTCCGCTACCGCACCTGCTTCCGCATGATCGAGCACACTTTCGATGCCTCTGAGGTGCGATTGAGGCGGGACCGCGCCGTCGTCGGTGATAAGCAGCGTCGCGACTTTCGATGCCTCTGAGGTGCGATTGAGGCCGCTTGTGCCACAGCGGCTTTCATGCCTGCGTGGTTGCTTTCGATGCCTCTGAGGTGCGATTGAGGCATCCCCCGCGTCGGCGTGGCGAATCGACGTGCAGCCACTTTCGATGCCTCTGAGGTGCGATTGAGGCGGGGGACCTCGTGCTCGGCTCGCCAGTGGTTCACATCTTTCGATGCCTCTGAGGTGCGATTGAGGCATGGTCCATCCAAAACACATCGGGGGTGGAGCCCGAGGCCTTTCGATGCCTCTGAGGTGCGATTGAGGCAAGTCGTCTATATCCAACCCGGCACTCGTGGAAAAACTTTCGATG
>JBCBNX010000050.1 GCA_039821555.1 Bacteroidota bacterium | reverse complement strand
CTCTACTTCGCTTGCCGCTGTCATCATATCCACTTGGATCATCACTTCTGCTGGGCTATACTGGAAGAGCATTCTAATCGCTGCTCCCTATATATAGGGGACGCTATCTTCCTCAGTATGCATGCTGGGTTAGCAGCTTTCCTCCGATCTTGCTATGAGGCTTTGTGAAGCGGGCATCAGTTGATAAGAGGCTGTGGCAGTCTGAAGGCAATAGCTCATCGATCTTCTATTGTCAGCACATGCTAATTAATTCTCTAATTACCCTCCGCAAGCAACTTCCCGAAAAGACTTATCTGCAGTGCATGAAAGTGTCACATATATGAAAACGCTTCGCCACCCGTTAGCTAACTTCATTAACTGAAATTATAAATTATCATCAAGATAACTTCCGCTACTTTCCTTCGGCTGCGGTGCTCTTGTGGCATAGCTCTCAAATGTCCGTCCTTTTCCTCTTGCCGCTTTAATCGACTGTCGTCTTGATCGGTTTATACTGCGTCATCATCTCTTCGTTCTCGGGTCAGTAAATGCGTGTAAGGGTTGATCTCAGGATTGCTTGTAGGGCACACTCATATAGAAGGCTAGGGCACTTAACTAAGGAGAGTCAAGCAGAGGCAAGATAAATGAGAGGACTTACGGCAGAAGCAAGTTGTTCGCTTCATGGGCAGACATCAGGTTGGCTTGTAGCTTGAGACAGTCGAAGCTATACTGAGGTCCAAAGACAGCTGGTCTTGCTGTGAAGAAAAGGCTGAGAGTATTGGGCGAGCTTCTAGCAGCAATAAGAGACAGCGATTAGCTCATCAGGTCATAGAGGAGCAGACACATAAGATGTCAGGCGGACCAGAAGACCTTCCAAGGAGCATTCCTCTCGTACTAGCTCAGGCAGCCAACATCAGCTCAAGTGCATCTCAGCAGATATAAGCCGAACTGTCTCACGACGTTCTGAACCCAGCTCACGTAGCTCATTACTTGGCGAACAACCAAACCCTAGCAGACGGCTGCTTCTGCGGGAAGAGATGAGCCGACATCGAGGTGTCAGGGCTTTGCGTCGATAAGAGCTCTCAGCAAAGGTTGACCTGTTATCCCTAAAGTACCTATTGGCCAGTGATCGCAGATGAAGCCAAGCTCAATACAGCGGGGCAGTATCACAGACAGGTTGAAGTCTTGAGTCAGCTAGCAGGCATTCTCATCAAGCCCAGGAGCATGAGATTATAGCCTCAGGACCTTCGTGTTCCCTCGGCCGTCAT
>JBCBNX010000049.1 GCA_039821555.1 Bacteroidota bacterium | reverse complement strand
GGCATCGAAAGTTTTTCCACGAGTGCCGGGTTGGATATAGACGACTTGCCTCAATCGCACCTCAGAGGCATCGAAAGACGTACAGGGTGGGGAGGACCGCGCGGGCTGCGCGGGGCCTCAATCGCACCTCAGAGGCATCGAAAGGCGACCCGGCGAGCTACGCGGCCACGGGTGCGCTTGGCCTCAATCGCACCTCAGAGGCATCGAAAGTCAGGCCGTGCCTTTCTCTACCGACTCATCGCAAACGGCCTCAATCGCACCTCAGAGGCATCGAAAGGTGCCCGCGTTGAGCGGCTGACCGCCGTCGACTGCTGCCTCAATCGCACCTCAGAGGCATCGAAAGAAGGTCGTCGGTTCGAATCCGACCCGCGCAACGATGCCTCAATCGCACCTCAGAGGCATCGAAAGCTGTAGCCGTCGAGCGGGGCCGCAGTATTGCACAGTGCCTCAATCGCACCTCAGAGGCATCGAAAGGATTCTCTTCCTCCGTGGCACGAAGCGAGCTCGCAAAGCCTCAATCGCACCTCAGAGGCATCGAAAGTGATACTCCAGGGCGCGCAGGGCTCGCCGCAGCAGCAGCCTCAATCGCACCTCAGAGGCATCGAAAGGTCGAAGCTTATACCGGGACGAACGCGATCGGCGAGGCCTCAATCGCACCTCAGAGGCATCGAAAGGAGATAGCGAGTATGGATGCCCTGTACATGGCGACAGCCTCAATCGCACCTCAGAGGCATCGAAAGCGCGTAGCGGCGAGCCATCGGGACGGACACAGCCTGGCCTCAATCGCACCTCAGAGGCATCGAAAGATGTATCGCTCGTCAGGGCGCCGACGTTCCTCGCCTGCCTCAATCGCACCTCAGAGGCATCGAAAGTTGTCGGCGACGTCGAAGCTGTAGAGCGTGGTGGACGCCTCAATCGCACCTCAGAGGCATCGAAAGTAGCCGCTGTTCCCGTAGCCGCTGTTCCTGTAGCCAGGCCTCAATCGCACCTCAGAGGCATCGAAAGTGATACTCCAGGGCGCGCAGGGCTCGCCGCAGCAGCGCCTCAATCGCACCTCAGAGGCATCGAAAGGTCCACACACCGAAGAAAGCCGCCCTACAACGGGCTCGCCTCAATCGCACCTCAGAGGCATCGAAAGTCGAGGCTTGCGACCGCGTTGCAGTTGGGCGGGGCCGGCCTCAATCGCACCTCAGAGGCATCGAAAGTGGGATGATCAGGCTCGAACGTGCTTGCCTCTGGATGCCTCAATCGCACCTCAGAGGCATCGAAAGTCATGATGGAGAGCACCGCTGAGCGCAGCGGCGCCTAGCCTCAATCGCACCTCAGAGGCATCGAAAGTTTTTCCACGAGTGCCGGGTTGGATATAGACGACTTGCCTCAATCGCACCTCAGAGGCATCGAAAG
>JBCBNX010000048.1 GCA_039821555.1 Bacteroidota bacterium | reverse complement strand
CGCGCACGCCTCGAAGCGACGGACTTCTACGCCGACCTCTTCGCCGACGCGTTTGGCTCGCCGGAGGTCACGGACGAGGGGATGAGCCGCGCGCTCAGCCAGTTCATCCGCTCGATGGTCGCGCCCAACTCGAAGTATGACCAGGGTCGCATCGGGCAGCCTCTCACGCCGTTCACGTGGCCGAAGGACAACTTCACGGACCAGGAGAACCTGGGGCTCCGGCTGTTCTACGGCGATGCCGAATGTGCCAGCTGTCACTTCGGCGACCTCCAGGCGACCATCGAGACGTTCAACAATGGCCTGGACGCGGTCACGACTGACGAAGGGGCCGGGGGTGGCCAATTCAAGTCGCCGTCGCTGCGCAACATCGCCGTGACGGCGCCCTACATGCACGACGGGCGCTTCGCCACGCTCGAAGAAGTCGTTGACCACTACGACCGCGGTATTCAGCCCCATACGAACCTCAGCCATCTGCTCCGGAGGATCGATTCGCCTCCGGGGCGGCCGTCGGTGCCCCTGCGTCTCAACCTCACAGACGAGGAACGTGCGGCCCTGGTGGCGTTCTTGCGCACGCTCACCGACGAGTCCTTCCTCGCCGACGAGCGCTGGTCCGACCCCTTCGCCGAGGTCGTCGCGGGTGAGGATGACGCGGTGCAGCCTGCTGCCGTGACGCTGAGCGCCGTCTATCCGAACCCGTTCCACGACGAGGCGCGCGTCCAGGTGACGTTCGCGCAGGCGACGAGCGCGACGGTGGCGGTCTACGACCTGATGGGCCGCGAGGTAGCGCTGCTGGCCGAGGGTGTGCAGCCAGCCGGTACGCAGACGCTGCGGTGGGCCGCGGCTGGTCTGGCGAGCGGGGTGTACCTGGTGCGTGTGCAGTCGGCGGAGGGTGTGGCGGCGCGCACAGTGACGCTGTCGCGGTAGCTCTACGTCGCGGTATCTTTACAGGGTAAAACGTCGTCTCTATGAAAGTCGGGCGCAGGAGTGCATCTTGGAGATAGTTCGTCGTCTCCACCCCGCTGCCCGGCCCCATGCTTCGACTCGCCGCGTTCGTTGCGCTCGCCTTCGCCCTCGTCCTCGTTGCGTTCACCGCGCCCATCCTGCCAGCGAGCACGCCGACGCTCCCAGAGACGCCGTACAACTACGCCAACATCGAACTGCCGGAGCACCTAAGGGTCAACGTGGTGCCAGGCTCGGACAACACGCCCGCATCCAACCCGATCACGGACGCCGGCGCTACGCTCGGCCGCGTGCTCTTCTACGACACGCGCCTCTCGGCCAACCAGACGGTGTCGTGTGGTTCCTGCCACCTACAAGAGCGCGCGTTCTCTGACCCCGAGGCTCTCAGCACGGGCTTCGCGGGCGAGCGGACGCACCGGAACTCGATGGGGTTGGTGTTCGCGCGGTTCTACGACAACGGGCGCTTCTTCTGGGACGAGCGCGCCGAGACGCTCGAAGACCAAGTGCTCATGCCTATCGAAGACGAAATCGAGATGGGCATGACGCTCGACGACGTGCGCGCACGCCTCGAAGCGACGGACTTCTACGCCGACCTCTTCGCCGACGCGTTTGGCTC
>JBCBNX010000047.1 GCA_039821555.1 Bacteroidota bacterium | reverse complement strand
GACGGCGAGGCGGTGGGGGATGGCGCGCTGGGCGAGGCGGGCCTGCTCGGCGTCGTTGAGCACCGCGCACGTCTCCATGCCCAGGGGAGTCTTGTGACGATGGGCGTGGTCGAGGGCGAGGCCCGCGCTGGCCAGGGACGGGATCAGGGTCTCCATAGGCTGCGTGAAGCAGACCTCGGCGTAGGACAACGGCTCTGCCTGTCCCAGAGTGGGTGGCGCTGCCAGCGCGAACGTGAAGACCAGCGCGAGAGTAGCAGCGGGGGCGAAACGAGGCATCATCGGGGGACGTGGGGCGCTTTTTGATTCGGAAGGACGCACGCCATCTACCCGCGAGGCCGTGCCTGTGTCATGCACAGGGTACAACTATTCCGCTGTGCGCGCGCCGCCCGCGCTCAAACCGTGTGGCTAGCCGCAGCGACCGAGACTAGCCTCCGACCCGGACGAAGCGCCGGGTGAGGACGCGCCCGTCCGCTGCGAGCCGCAGGACGTAGGTCCCTGTGCTGAGCGGGCGCCCGTGTGCGCTTCGACCGTCCCACGTGAGCCGGTGCGCGCCCGCCAGGAGTTCGCCATCGGCCAGTACGGCCACGCGGCGCCCGAGCAGGTCGAACACCTCAACAACGGCGGCCCCTGTGGCAGGCAGCGCGAAGTCTACGACGAGATCGCCCGCCGTCGGGTTGGGATACAGGGCCCCGATGCTTAGCTCCATGGCCTCAGGCTGTGCCTCGGCGTCCACGTCGAAGATGCTCACGAGCTCACTCACGCGGATGTTGTCCACGTACCAGCCGTCCGCTACGACGAAGTCATCGGACTGAAACTGAAACGCCAAGGTCAGCCCCGCGAACCCCGCGTAGTTGGACAGGGAGACATGTTCGCGGACCCAGGTCGATTGCGTTCCATCGTAGTAGGGTGCCCCCACTTCCTGGATACCAAAATCACCCGTATCTGCCCCGGGCGTCGTGTAGACGCCTTTGAGCGCTACGAACGGACGCCCATTGCTTGAGAGAAGCACCTGCCCCCCGTCGTAATCCGGCTCGATGTCCCATCGGGTGTCGAACGACAGGATTGGGCGAGATACCCCCCTCAGGTCGAGCGGTTCGTCGAGAATCAGGGTGGCGGTGGCGTCCAGGCCGTAGAAGCCGTCCGGTGATTCCGTGAACACCGAACCGGCGTCTCCATCGGTCGTCACTCGCCAGGCCGTGTTGCCCGCCAGGCTCCAGTTGGTAAGGGTGCTTGCCTCGTCTTCAAACAGTGGCAGTTCGGTGCCGATCAAGACTGGGTCGAGCTGGAACGTGAAGACCGCCCCGGCGATGTCGATTTCGACAGCGAGCCCCTCCTCAATCCCGAGCGGCGTCTCAGGGCGCACTTGAACATCCAGCGTGTCGCTCGTGACGCCCCCCGCTGCCAGTGCGATGCGGCCTGTCTCGCTCGGTGGGATGAGGTTCGGGTTGTCGCTGACAAGCCGGTACGTTGCCCCGGAGAGTGGACCCAAACCGATGTTCTCGAAATCAATGGTGACTTCCATCACCTCGCCTGGATCGATGTAGTCATTGCCGCACTGGAGCGCGTCGCACGCCAGCTTTCGGTCCGTTACCGAAGCGAGCGATGCTGCTGGGAAGCCCCCGGCGAGCCAGGCTAGCTTGTTGTTCGCGTCGAGATTCATCCGGGCGAGCGGCTCGATGCGAT
>JBCBNX010000046.1 GCA_039821555.1 Bacteroidota bacterium | reverse complement strand
GGTCGGTGGACTCGCCGATCTTGGCGCAATTGTGTTCATCGACATCATCAACGGCTACGGCAGCCTGTTCGGGACGGCGATCGTCATGACGCGTTCGTGGCGATCGGGCTGAGTCTCTGGCTTGTCACACGGGGTGTGATCGCGAGTCTCGGTTGAGGATGGCCGACGGAGGGTTGCGCGGGAGGGGGTCGGCGGACACCTCGCTGGTGTAGACAACCCGCCGCGACCACCGCGGCGATCGACAGCGAGGGCCGCCGTGACGGAAGTGTATGACGACGTGGTGGAGATGGTGAGTGCGATGCTCGCCGGAGCAATCTGTGAGCGGGAGGCGTCCATCGACGCCACCGGGGCGGACGCCGATGTGCGCGGGCTGCTGCGCGCCATCGGGCTTCGAACGACCCAGGTCCTCCTGGAGGCTGAGACCACTCGGGTTCTCCAGAACGCCGCGGCGCGCGGGTACACCGTGAACCAGGCATCCGAGATCAGCGTGGGATGCCTCTACGGCGAGCTGCGAGTGTCGTCTCCACACCTCCGGCGTGCGGTCGGGGACACCGCTCGCCCTGTCCGCGACGAGCTCGGGCTGACGCACCGCTCCAAGACGCCAGCCCTCGAGCGCGCTCTCACCGACTTCGGCATCGAAGATTCCTTCGGCGTGGCGTCCGAGAGGTTCGAGGAGCACTACGGCTGGACCATCCACCGGACCTCGCTGCTGCGTGTGGTCCACAACACCGCGAAGGACGCATTGACGTTCGTGGAAGAGAAGCTGGCCAAGGAGCCCGACGCGGTCGAGCCTGCGGCGTGTCTCCTGGTCGAGATGGACGGCTGCGAGCTGCGCACGGGCACGATGGGGTCCCCGGATCCCGTCCAGCGTACGCCTGTTCGAGGTCTTCCACGCCGGAAGCGACCGTTGGAGTACCGGGACGTCCGCCTCGCGTTCTGTCGGGCCCTCCACGAGGACGACAAGAGCTTCGTGGGCGGGATGTCTCCGTTCGCCGAGGTCGTGGACCAGCTCCACGCTGCGGCACGCCACCGAGGCCTCACCGAGCGCACCGTGGTCGCCACGGTCGTAGACGGCGGCAACGGACTTCGGGAGGCCATCGAAGCCCGCTTCGGAGAGTGCATCGTGGTCCTCGACCGCCCTCATGTCAGCCAGCACCTGCATGATGTCGCGAAGCAGATGAAGCTCGACGACAAGGCGCGGTTCGCCTGGGTGTCGAGGGTGCTGGAAGATTTCTATGAGGGTCGGGTGGCGAAGGTCTACGCCGAGCTTCATGCCTACCGCGGACCCGGTGAGGAGCGCGTCGAGCGGTTCCTCAAGCACCTCTGGCGGTTCCAGGACGCCGTCGACTACGGGACCGCCCACGCGTGGGGCATTCCGCAAGGCTCCGGCGAGATCGAGTCCGCCCATCGGTACATCCCACAGAAACGCCTGAAGATCCCCGGAGCCTGCTGGCATCCGGACAGCATGAACCGGCTGCTGGCCTTGCGCATTGTCCGCGCGAACGGATGGTGGGACGAGTTCTGGAGTCAGCGCCTGCGGCCGGCTCAGGCGGCTGCATGACGGTGGGCCAGCCGAGGGTCGCGATCACACCCTCTCTACGGTGACGTCGTGGCGACGTTCCGGGACCACCTCGACACGCCCACGCGCAGGTTCGTGGACGCATTGGGGCGCGAGATCGCGGTTGAAGAGAACAACGGCGCCGGCACATCGTCGGT
>JBCBNX010000045.1 GCA_039821555.1 Bacteroidota bacterium | reverse complement strand
GGGGGGGGTGGGTGGTTGGCGGGCGTCGGGGGGGGGTGGGGCGGGTCTGGTGTTGGTGGGGGGGTCCCGTGTGGCGTGGGGGGCGGGGGCGGGGGGGTTGTTGGGGGTGAGCGGGGTGCGGAGTGGGGCGGCGGTGGTGCGAGGGGAGGGCCGGCAGGCTCACCTCGTCGGATACGTCGTGGGCGATCTAGAGGAGATGGGCGAGGCGTCCGGATCCGCAGACCAGTGGTCCGAGAGCCAACTCCATCAATGGCAGGAGATCTGGGACCTCACCTACGAGTCAGCTACAGAGACCTCGACAGACAAAACCGAAGATGACGGATTCTTCGATACGTTTAGGTGCGTGAGCTCGTATTCGGGGCAGCGCGTTCCTGATGCAGAGATGCGCGAATGGGTCGGCGAGACGGTCGACCGCATTCGCAGCCTACACCCCAAGCGGGTGCTTGATATTGGGTGTGGAGCGGGGCTGCTGCTCTTCCGGATCGCACCAGAGTGTGAGCGCTATGTGGGCACGGACATTTCGGCCAACGTCGTGCGTCGGCTCCAGCACCGTGTTACCTCCATCGACGGGCTCAAGGACCGCGTTGAGGTGCGAAACCGACCGGCGCACGACCTGAGCGGACTCGATCCGCAGTCGTTCGACGTCATCGTGCTGAACTCCGTTGTCCAGTACTTCCCGAGCGTGCAGTATCTCGTCGAGACGCTGCGCGAAGCGGCGCCGCTCCTTCGCGAGGGGGGCTGCTTCTTCCTCGGCGACCTCCGAAGCTTCCCGTTGATGGAGGCCTTCCACGTCTCCGTCGAGCGCTACAAGGCAAGCGCCAGCACCTCCGTGGCCCAACTCAAGGCCCGCGTGCGCCAAAAAGTGGCGGCCGAAGAGGAGCTTCTCATCGCACCTGCGCTCGTCGAGGCGCTTAAGGCGGAGCTTCCCAGCATCGAGAACGTGTCGGTACGGCTTCGTCGCGGCCGCCATCGCAACGAGATGACGTGCTTCCGCTACGACGTCATCCTCGAGACTAAAAGAAAGCCGGAAGCTCCGGTACGGAACGTTCCGTGGGAGGACGTCCGTCAGCACGGCAGCACGCTAGACGAGTGGCTGGCTGCGCAGTCCACAACGGGCCGAGTCCGCGTCGTTGATATTCCGAATACGCGCGTCTCCGCAGACGTGCTGGGCAGCAGGCTGCTCGATGAGGTCGATGAGAACCTGACCGTGGGCGCCTTCAACCGCTTGTGCGAGGAGCACGACGGCGGCATGGATCCCGAACAGATTTGGGCGCTGGCCGAGCGCGCTGGATATGAAGCAGAAGTAGCGTGGGCACGATCAGGTAAGGCTGATAGCGTCGATGTGACGTTTTACCCGGAGGGCGCGCATGCACCCGAGCACGGTGCGCGGCGACCGTCTTCTGGCCCCAACGCAGAAACCGAGGCGCACGCGTTTGACTGGCGCTCGTTCGGCAACAACCCGCTGTTAGGGCGTGCCAAGAGCGCGTTCGTAAACACCGTACGGACCACGCTCAAGTCGCGGCTGCCAGCGTATATGGTGCCGAGTTCCATCGTAGTGCTCGACGCGCTGCCGCTCACCCCCAACGGCAAGGTCGACCGCCGCGCCCTGCCGGTCTTGCTCTCCCAGGGGCCCGCCCAGGCCTACGAGGCCCCGCGTTCGCCCCTCGAGCACTCGCTCGCCGACACCCTCGCGGGTCTCCTCGAACGGCCCCGCGTCGGCCGCACCGACGACTTCTTCGCCCTCGGCGGCCACTCGCTCATGGCCATGCAACTCGTGGCCCG
>JBCBNX010000044.1 GCA_039821555.1 Bacteroidota bacterium | reverse complement strand
TCGACGACGAGGTCGTTGAAGTCGTAGTCGCCCTGTCCGGGCCAGAGGTCCTCGTAGGCGAGGGTGCCGAACTGGTCGCGAGCGGGGCCATACTCGTAGGTGGCGACGGTGGGGTCGTTGGGGGCGTCGTCCTGGGCGTCGGGGACGCCGTCGCCGTCGGTGTCAGGCGGCGTAGCGTTCGCCTCTGGGATGTCCTCGCGCTGGATCGACTCAGGCGGGTTGGCCGTCACGTAGAACACCGCGTCGTTGAAGTCCTGGTCGCAGCCTGGAAGATTGCGCTCGATGTCTTCAAAGGCCAGCAGGATCTCGTCGCGGCCCGGCACTTCGAGGAGGACGGTGTGCTGACGTAGCGCCGCCGAAGCCTCAGGGTTGAAGTTGGGGTTTGAGTAGAGGATCTCCTGCCCGCCGCGCTCGACCACGCCGGTGCTCGCGTTGCGCCAGCCGTTGGGGACCAGGAAAAAGCCGATGCCCGTGTTGGCTGGGAACCGACCGAGGAGCACCTTGTCGCCGGTCAGCAGACCACCGCCGCTGTAGAGGTACGACACGTTGGGCAGGATGAGCCGGTGCTCGGCGATGTCCGCCGGGCTCGCCGGAGGCGCGTCTAGGTCGTAGGTGTAGAAGCCGAGCGCGTTCTTATAGCCAGCGCCCTCGTGAACGAACGTCACCCACACGTCGGCGAGTTCGTCGAGACGGATGTCCAACGTCACGCTGTCGTTGATGTAGTCGGGGCGACTGACCGGAACGTCTTGTCCCTCGGGGAGCGCTGCGTTGACGGCCGCGATCACACTGGGGTGAACCACGTCCGAAGGGTTGACGAGCGTAGTCGGCACACCACTGTTGGTGTAGGGGCTGTGGTAGGTGAAGGTCACCGCGGCCTTATCGCCCGCGCTCTTGGCGCCCGCCGGGGCACCCGTCACGTTGCCAAAGTCGCGTGGCACATCACCGCCGAAGAGAACAGCAGCCTGGCTGTTCTCAATCGTGACAGCCTGCTCGTTGGGAAGGCCGAGGTAGTCGGTGCGGACGGTTAGGTCCGTTGTGCCCACCGCGACGACGAGGTCCGCCTCGTAGACGCCGCGCTCGTTGGTGAAGCCCGAGGTCAAGCGACGGTCGCCATCGTATACGTCGAAGCGGACGTTCGCCATCGGGCGGTCGTCGCGCGAGCGCGCCTCGACGCGGACGGTAGCGTCTGCGGTGGTGGCGTAGTCGAAGTCGGACGGGACTTGCATCGCGTCGATGCCGTCAGCGCCGGGAATAACAGGGCCGGTTGGCGACTCGCCGGGAGCTGCAGCGTCACAGGCGGCGAGCACGAGCGCAAGCGCGGCGCAGAAGACCCAAGAGGTCCGAGAGTAGGTGCGGGGGTACGTCATGAATGGAGGGGGGGGTGAGAAGTGAGCCACCTCAGACGAACGAGGGCCAGAGCCTTGTCGCCGTGCCGAGACCGCGGATGGTGGTGTACCCTCGTCTCAACAAAGAGCAGACCGTCCCCCGTGTGCCAACCCAAGCCGCCTCCTGTCGGCTCTTCAAACAAAGCCTCGTGTCTGGCCCGAAATCGCAGCTTTCCGGTCGCGGTGCTGCATTTTCAGACAAAACAAGGGCAATGCCCGCGTACTTCGTCACGCCAGCATTGCCCCGTCGTTGTCCGAATGCGTCGCTTCGCAGAGGCCCGCCTCGTCACGGTGGACCTATCGAACTCCCCGCTAGGTAGAAATCCCTCTGGCTCCGCAACCCACCGCGCCTAGCTTCCGGTGCGAAGCCAGGCGCGGTGTGCGTTCGCGTCTACTAGCGACTGTCGATAGTAGCGACTGTAGACACCAACGATCCTAGATCTCAGCGGCCGTAGACCTTTTCGTCGACGCGGTAGCGCTCGTCGGTGTACCAGTC
>JBCBNX010000043.1 GCA_039821555.1 Bacteroidota bacterium | reverse complement strand
CATCGCGGGCACCGATGATCCATCGCGGGCACCGATGATCTCCAGCTCACGTGACAGTCGGCGCAACCCATACACCCGCTCGCACGCCCAGCAAACCATCGGTGGTGTCGAGCTGTCCCGCGATGAGGGCTACGACCGCGTCCGCCCCAAGTACATTTCTCGCGAACGCGAGTATGAGGAAACGGACGGAACCGGCTACGCGATCCGCGACGGCTTCCGGGAGCGGCCTTTGCAGCTCGGCCTCGTGCGTGAGCCGGTTCAGGCCGAGCGGCTGGCAAAGATCGCAGCGCTGACGGGAAGCCCCCGGCGATCGATCACTGGGACATGGGATGGCCGAGAGGCGCAGCGCCGCATTGGGGAGCGGGTCAACTTCTCGCTGGCTGGCTTCCCGCGTGTTGCGTCTACCTATCGGATCACGGGCAAGCAGTTCTTCTTCGCCGAGCAGGACGACGGTCTGCGCCTGGAGGTGCAACTCACCTTGGTTGAGGACCTGGCCAGCTTCTACGAGTTCACTGCGGACGACTACACGCCGCCTGCTTCCTACCTGCCTCCGGCTCAGAGCACGCCGGGGATCGAAGCCCCAACCGGTTGTGAGCTGGCAGCAGTGGAGAGGCCCGCCAACTTCACGGAAGGCGAGACCGCGCTTTACATCCGGCACCGCTTCCTGCCCGTCGAGGGCGCTGACAGCTATGACGTGGACATCTACACGACGCCTTACTCCGTGGGCGATACGAACTACGGAGGGGAGGAGGAGCGCGTCAATGTGAGCGCCGGATCGACCATCGATGACGGCGGGACAATCAAGGTCGAACACTATTGGGGGCCGGTGGCCTCTGGCGCAACTTATCGGTTTCGGACGTATGCGCTCGCCGCGGGGCTCGGTCGCTCTGACACTTACCTCGAATGCAGCATCACCGCGGCGGCGCCGTCCGATGTGCTCGGCCTGCCTGAGATCGTCAGTCAAAGTCATGATGGGGTGAATACCGCGACGCACCGGCTCCGGGCGCCCAACTCTCCGGGCGTCACGTTCTTGCGCTTGTCTGCTGGGGATCAGGCGGATCGATCTGATCTGGCGGTCATCGAGACTGTGAACATCGGCGCTCTTGGCGAGCACGACTTTCTCGACGCCAACGCCTTCTCGACGCGGCGCTACCTGCGCGCCGTCGCAATCGACCAATACGGGCGCGAGGGCCAGGCGCTCGACTTCGATTATCTGGCCGGGTCCTCGGCAGAGAACTACCGCACCCGCGAGGGTGGTGGGATCAGGCTGCGCGAGGGCGGCGGCTTTAGGGAGCTGGAATAATGCCTAACACCAAACTGAGCGAAGAGACGAGCGGCGCACCCGCAGTCGGGACCGATATCATTGGGATTTCGCGCGAGACATCGCCAAGCGTCTATGCCGATTTCTCGTTGACGCTGTCGGACTTGGCGACGCTCTTGGGCGGCGGCACGACCCTCGCGGGTCTGACGGATGTGTATGGCACGCCCTCAGATGGGCAGGTGTTGACCTTCGACCCGGATGCCGGTGGTGGCGGCGTCGGAAGCGAGTTGCCCGGCTGGCGCCCTGAGACGCCATCAACGGCCGGTGGCAATCCTGGCATTATCAATGTCTCGTCAAGCCGGGTTCTGGATCTGGCCGACGCTTGGGATACGCTGGTATTCACGTCGGCCGCGACGCTCACAATCCCCGCGGACGCGACAACAAATTTCCCGCTTGGAACCATCATCTCGTTTGCCGCAAGTGGTGGTATTGGCACCCTTACCGCTGCCTCTGGCGTGACGTTGAACGGGATATCTGCCGGATCTATCGCGAGCGATCCGCCCTCAACCGGCACCATTCCGCAGTTCACCCTAATCAAGACCGCGGCGGATACGTGGGTCACGAGCCTTGAGGGCGTCGCCTGATGTCCCGGCGCACAATGCTTGCCCTTGCGCGCAGCCGGCCCGGG
>JBCBNX010000042.1 GCA_039821555.1 Bacteroidota bacterium | reverse complement strand
CGGCGGCTGGGCGATGGTCGTCTGGTGTACGAGGGGCGTGAGGACGGACAGGTGAAGGTGCGGGGGCACCGGGTGGAGGTAGGCGAGGTGGAGGCGGCGCTGTTGGGGGCCCCGGGGGTGTCGTCGTCGGCGGTGGTGTGGAGCGAGGGCGGACTCACCGGCTTCGTAGTAGAAGCGATTGGAGGCGACGGCCTCGACGCAGCCGGGGTCATCGCGAACGGCAGCATCAGCGGCGACGGTGCAGTCGACCTGCCTGAGCTGGTCACGCCAGAGAGCGAAGCCGACACAGAACTGGTGTCTCACTGGGGAGCCATCTTCGACGACGCCTACGCGGCGACAGATGCCCGTGCAGACGTAGACGCCGGGGTGAGCCTGCGCGTCTGGATCGACTCGTTCTCAGGCAAACCTCTGCCCGAGTCGGAAATCTTGGAATGCGTTGAGGACTCCGTGGACCGGATCCTCTCCCTCAAGCCACGGCACGTCGTCGAGGTGGGATGCGGCACCGGCCTGCTTCTGCGGCGCGTCGCTCCGCACTGCGAGACGTACGTGGGGACGGACGTGTCAGCCGAGGCGGTGCTCGAACTCAAGCAGATGGCTCAGTCGGAGCCGACGCTGAGCCACGTCGAAATCGGGCTCGGGGCCGCAGATGAATACCACGTCGTCGGATCCGTCAAGCCGGACCTCATCATCATCAACGAGGTCGTCCAATACATGCCCAGCGTCGAGTATCTCGCGCGGGTACTCACCGAAGCGTCCCGCGTGCTGGCTCCCGGCGGCCACATCTTCATCGGCGGGGTGCGCAGCTACCCGCTCCTGGACCTCTTCCACTTCTCGGTCCAGCTGCATCGCTCGGACGCAGCGGACACGTTGCTCGACGTGAAGGCGAGGGCCGACGAGGCCCGACGCAAGGAGAAGGAACTAGCGGTAGATCCTGCGTTCTTCCAGCGGATCGCGACTGAGCTTCCCGAACTAGCCTCGGCTGAAGTGCGCTTGCGAGGCGGCGAGGCGGTCAACGAACTGACGAAGTATCGATACGACGTCGTGCTCGGGACGGAGCCGTCTCCCCAGCTTCCCCACGATGCCGTCCTATTAGACTGGGAACAGGACGACCTATCGACCACGGCGCTGGAGGAGTACCTCGGAAGCGCGCCCGCGTGCCTTGTGGTGAAGCACGTCCCCAACGTGCGCATTCGCACAGAGGGGCAAGCGCGAAAGCGGTTCGAAGACCTATCGCTTTCGACGGACGCCTCGGTGCTGGTGGACGACGCCGAGCCCCATGGCGTGAACCCAGGCGCGCTTGAAGCCGTCGCCCATGAGGCTGGTTACGAGCTCATAGCGGTGTGGGAGGAGGACCCGATCGACGGGTATTTCTCGGCCTACCTGTATCCCATCGTCGAAGGACAGAGACGACCTCTCGTCACGACAACGCACTCTGCGAAGTCGGGACAGGAAGCGTGGGCGACGCTGGGCAACCTGTCCGTCGTGAAGCGGAACCAGGACGATCTGCTTTCGCGCATCCGGCTGCACCTCAAGTCACGATTGCCGTCGTACATGGTGCCGAGTTCCATCACGGTGCTCGACGCGCTACCGCTCACCTCCAACGGCAAAGTCGACCGCCGCGCCCTGCAGACGCTACTAACCGGCGGTCCTGTCAACGCTGAAGGACCCGCCCAGGTCTACGAGCCTCCCCGCACACACCTCGAGCACTCGCTCGCCGACACCCTCGCGGGCCTCCTCGACCGGCCCCGCGTCGGCCGCACCGACGACTTCTTCGCCCTCGGCGGCCACTCGCTCATGGCCATGCAACTCGTGGCCCGCCTGCGCCGCCGCCTCGGCGTGGAGCTGAGCGTGCGCGCGGTGTTCGACGCGCCGACGGTGGAGGCGCTCGCCGCGCACATCGAGACGCTGCAGGCGTCGGGTCCGTCGCGGCCGCCGCTGGAGCCGCAGGCGCGTCCGTCGGAGGTGCCGGTGTCGTTTGCGCAGCAGCGGTTGTGGTTCCTGCACCAGATCGAGCCGGAGAGCCCGGCCTACAACATTCCGGTGGCAGTTCGCCTGACGGGTCCGCTCTCGGTGGACGCGCTGCGAGGCGCGCTGCGTCATGTGGTGGGTCGTCACGAGGCGTTGCGTACGCGGTTTGTGGCGCCGGAGGGGGTGCCGCATCAGGTGATCACGCCGGCGGCGGAGGCGCAGGCCGCATTGGTCGTGCCGGTCGTGGACGTGAGCGGCCTCGCCGATGCGGAGGCCGTGGCCCGGCAACTGGTGAGGGAGGAGCGGAGCCGTCCGTTTTCGCTGCGTG
>JBCBNX010000041.1 GCA_039821555.1 Bacteroidota bacterium | reverse complement strand
GCGGGCCTGTCGAGCGGGACGTACGTGGTGCGGGTGGTGGGCGAGACGTTCGCTGAGACGCGCCGCCTCACGCTCGTCCGATAGCCCGCGGCGACCAACACCAGATCGCTCTGGGGCTGGGCTCGGCACGAGTCCAGTCCCTTTTTTGTGCCCCCCTTTTTTCCGCCGGGCAAGCAACGCAACGGGCCGTCTTGCCGTAGCCGCATGACTGCGTGCTTCGTTCGTGTCCCAGCCCTCGCTGCTTTGCTAGTTGCGGCATCGCCCTTTTTCTCCCGCTCCAGGCCCATGTCGCCCTACCGCGCCGCCGTCCGCGTTATTGCCGCCACAGCCATCGGACTCGCCGTCTGGATCGCTGGAGCACCCTCATTGCACGCGCAGCCGGCGGCCGTCCCGTGCGAGAACGGGCAGGCCGGTCCCTATGCGTGCGACCGCGTCGACCTGCTCGCGGAGATGGACCTCGTAGCCCTCGGGTCGTCCTATGCGCAGGGCGACTTGACGAATTGGTGGTGGGGCAACGACATCTGGGGCTGGACTGACCCGGAGACCGGCACCGAGTATGCCCTTGTTGGCACCTGGGAAGGCGTCTCCTTCGTGGACCTGTCTACCCCGACGGCTCCGGTCCTCGTAGGCATGCTGCCCACCGCAGCCCAGCGGGGCGACCTCCGCACCATCGGCAACCTCTGGCGCGACATCAAGACGCGCGGGACCTATGCCTACATCGTCAGCGAAGTGCCAGGGCATGGCGTGCAGATCTTTGACCTGAGGCGGCTCCGCAGCGTCACCGAAGCGCCGGTCGAGTTCGAGCCGGACGCGCGCTACACCGGCATCGGCAGCGCGCACAACATCGTGGCGAGCGACGACCTCGACGTGGTGATCGCCGTCGGCCACGACACCAACAATCTGGAGTGCCTGACCGGGCTCTACCTCATCGACGTGACGACGCCGATAGCACCGCGCTACTCGGGCTGCTTCGGCGCCGACGGCTACACCCACGACGCGCAGTGCATCGTCTACGACGGCCCCGACCCGGACTATCAGGGGCGCACGGTCTGCTTCAGTTCCAACACGATCATGCTGTCGATCAGCGACATCACCGAGCCAGCGCGCACGCGCGCCCTCAGCACGGCGATCTACCCAACGGTGGTCTTCACCCACCAGGGCTGGCTGACCGAGGACCGGCGCTTCTTCTTCATGAACGACGAGGGCGACGACGGCGCCACCGACATCGGGGGCACCCGCACCATCGTGATGAACGTGGAAGACCTCGACGCCCCCTTCTACGTCGGCGCCTACATCGCGCCGACCACCACGATCGACCACAACCACTACATCGTCGGCGACCTGCTTTTTCAGGCGAACTACGAGAGCGGCTTTCGCCTCCACCGGATCAATGCCAACGACCCGACCGCGCTCACACCGGTCGGCTTTTTCGACACCTACCCGGAGGGCGACGGCCTTGGGTTCAACGGGGCGTGGAGCGTCTATCCGTTCTTCGAGAGCGGCATCGTGATCGTCAGCGACCAGCAGCGTGGGCTGTTTGTACTCCAACCCGAAGCCACGGCGGTGGCCGGCGAGAGCGAGCCCGACGGCGCCGTCGCGAGGCTGAGCGCAGCTTCCCCGAACCCCTTCCGCGACCGCACCACCCTCGCGCTCACGCTCACCGCGCCAGAGCCCGTCCGCGCCGAGGTCTACGACCTGCTCGGCCGCCGCGTCGCCACCCTGCTCCACGGCACGACCGACGGCGCCCTGCTCACCGTCGACGGTGCCGGGCTCCCGAGCGGCGTCTATGTGGTGCGCGTCGTCGGCGAGACGTTTGCCGAGACACGCCGCCTGACCCTCGCGCGCTAACCTCTTTCGTTTCACCCCAACCCACTTTTCGATGCGTACGCTCTTGCTACTGTGCCTGCTGGCGCTTCTCTCCACGCCTGTCCTCGCCCAGGAGGCCGTCACTGCTGCGTGCGCCGACGGGCGCGCCGCCGACTTTGCGTGCTCCGACGTGGACCTGGTCGCCAACCTCACCCGCGAGGACCTCGACTTCGGCACGTCGACCTTCTTCCCCACTCCGAACGACGTCTGGGGCTGGACCGACCCCGAGACCGGCATCGAGTACGGGCTCGTGGGGACCTCGCAGGGCACGGTCTTCGTGAGCCTCGCCACCCCAACGGTGCCACAGATCATCGGGCGGCTACCCACCGAGACGACGAGCACCCTCTGGCGCGACATCAAGACGCTCGGCAACTACGCCTTCATCGTCAGCGAAGCCGAAGACCATGGCATGCAGGTTTTCGACCTGACCCGGCTGCGCGACGTCACCTCGCCGCCCGTCGTGTTCGGGGCCGACGCGGTCTACAGGGGCACCGGCAGCGCCCACAACATCGTCATCGATGAGGCGATCCCCTACGCCTTCTTGGTGGGCGCCGACCAGAACGGCTTTGCCTGCAACGGCGGCGGCCTCCACATCGTCGACCTCAGCGACCCGCTCGCCCCCGCGTTGGCCGGGTGCTTCGACGACGACGGCTACACGCACGACGCTCAGTGCGTCCGCTACGACGGCCCCGACACCGACTACACCGGCGACGCCGTCTGCTTCTCCTCCAACGGCGCCTTCGG
>JBCBNX010000040.1 GCA_039821555.1 Bacteroidota bacterium | reverse complement strand
GGTCGGTCGGAACCGCCTTCCGGCGCGCCTGCGTGGAGGTCAGCGTGAAGGACCTTCATTTCCACGATCTGCGCCATGAAGGTACAAGCCGCTTGTTCGAGGCCGGCTTCGCGATCGAACAGGTCTCGTTGGTCACCGGCCACAAGGACTGGAAGATGCTGCGCCGCTACACCCATATCCGCCCGGAGGCGCTGCACCGGCTGGCCGCGTCGCGCGGCCCCTCCCCACTCGGGGATCTAGCAGCGGAGTGATCTGAGAGTCAGAGGGGTGCCGTTCCGGCCCGTGACGGGTTTGGAGGTCGAGAGAGAGGCTCCCGGCCGCCCGTCGCGGGAGAAAACCCATGAATACCGAGATTATCGATGCCGGGCGTGACATCAGCGGCGGCTACAGGGTGGATGTGTCGCGGGGCGAGAACGTCGATCGCGTGTCGTCGGAGTGGTTCTCGCGGCCGGATGACGAGCGGTATCTGTCGCTCGACGATCTCTTCGCCTCGGTCAAGGGCCGGGCGGAACGCAGCCGGACTCGCACGGTGGAGAGCGCGGCGATCCGGGTTGAGGCGCATCGCGACAACCCGGAGAAGCTTGGGCTGATCCTGCCCGGCGCGGATGAGCCCATAGCGCCGACGCATTGGTCTTTCGGCCAGCTCTCGAGCCTCGTGGGCGCGCCCGCCGCCTATCTGCGGCAGCTGCCCGCGCCGCTGGCGGGGATCAACCTGCAATACGGGCTGACCAATCACCGGGCCGAGCAGATCAAGACGATGGAAGTCGCGGAAGGCCGCACCGAATTGCGCGCGGTGACCGGCCCCGACTATGGCCGCATCTTCGACCACGAACTGGTCTCCGCCGTGCAGCGCATCGCGGGCAACGGCACCGGCGACACGCGCTGGAAGGTACCGGGCGTGCTCGACTGGTCCACCGGCATCTACAACCCGCGCGTGGACGTGACGAAGGAGACGACGACGCTCTACGCCTCGGACCGCGACGTCTTCCTGTTCCTCGTCGACGACCTGAACCCGATAGAGGCGGGACTGCTGCCCGATGGCTCACCCGACCTCTACTTCCGGGGGTTCTATTGCTGGAATTCGGAGGTGGGGGCGAAGACGCTCGGCATCGCCAGCTTCTACCTGCGCGCGGTTTGCCAGAACCGCAACCTCTGGGGCGTCGAGGACTTCCAGGAGATCACCATCCGGCATTCGAAATACGCCGCCTCCCGCTTCGCCCACGAGGCCGCCCCGGCGCTCAGCCGCTTTGCCGGGTCCTCGCCCGCGCCCTTCATCGACGGCATCCGCGCGGCGCGGGAGAAGATCGTCGCGCGCTCGGACGACAACCGTCAGGATTTCCTGCGCAAGCGCGGATTCTCGAAGGCGGAGACTGGGCGGATCGTCGAGACGGTGCTGGCCGAGGAAGGCCGTCCGCCCGAGAGCGTCTTCGACTTCGTGCAGGGGATCACTGCCGTCGCCCGGTCGAAGCCACAGCAGGATGCGCGGCTGGTGATGGAGGGAAAGGCGAAGGTGTTGTTGGAGAAGGCGGGTTAGGAGTTAGCGACGGGAGGCGGAACGAGGAAAGAGTTCGCCTCCCACAATCAACCAGCCAGTGAATGTCTCGCGTGCCTGTCGGGTCGCCTTGCCAGCTAGCCTCCGAAAAGTACCGCATGCATCGTACGACCAGGAACCAGCGTGAAGGCACCGGTGAGTAAGAGGGCTAGAACGTAGAGTTGCACCATCGAATTCCGGTGGGCGATCACGTTGCCACGACGCACAGCGTTGATGGAATAGACCAGCGTCGCAAGAACGAGGAGAGACAGCACGTGGATGATCGAAAAAGGTCCCCACCATCGGAACTCATGTATCCAGAAACTGGTCATGGCTACGATGGCCATGGTGCCGACCCAGACGTAGCCGAACCACTGGTGCCGCAAGGTCCCTTTGGGCGCCGTCAACTGGATCGCGCCCACAGCCATAGCGAAGATAGCGACGAGCGCATGAACGGAGATTACGAGACCGTCATTCCACAGCGCTTGCCAGTTCATGGCGCCCCCTTCCGTAGATGGCCGAAAGTACTACCCCCTGAACGAGTGTCACTGCGGCCCAAAAGCTTAACTCGACGGCAACGAGAACTGGTGGCTCTCCGAACATGTTAAAAGGTGTGTGGAACTCGAAATAGAGCGCCATCAGCGCCCAGAGGATAACGGCGAAACTCGCTCCACGCTTGACGATCCCGTGCGGTAAGGCCGGCTCGATCCAGAGGAACACCAGTCCGTGAACAACGCCGATGACGGCGGCGATGGCGATGTAGAGCGGGCCGTTCGTGAACATCAGGGGGAGTGGTTCCATCTCGAAAAGAACGGCAATGACCTTGGGGCTCTGAAGCTCGTTCTCGAACAAGATCGGCCTGCCGATCTGGAAGAACAGGATATTGCTGACGACGTTTGCGATCATGATGGCGACGGCGCCGCCAACTGCCGCTCTCAGAAATTTTGCATAGGTGATTTTGGACCTCCTTAAGGCGTTTGCGTGATTGGATTGGGAGATCAAGCCCTCTGAAGCGAAAAAATCGGCGCTCCGTTTTGCACCACAGGTCTCGCAATGTCGAAGACTCGATCTGCAATTTCTGCTCGTTGTGGCGCGTGCCGAAAAATAGCAGTTGCAAACCCCGAATTCAAACACGGCTCTGTACCGCCGCCGAACCTGCCGGTCGGATCGGGGCCAGTCGCGTCCTAGAGTGAGAGGGGTGCCGGGTTCTCCGTGACGGGTTTGGAGGTCGGGAGAGAGGCTCCCGGCTGGCCCGTCGCGGAGATATCCCGATGACCAAGCAACAGAAGATCACCCTCAGCGCCTCGCGCGACATCCCATTCAACAAGCTGATGCTCTCCCAGTCCAACGTGCGTCACGTCAAGGCGGGCGTGTCGATCGAGGAACTGGCCGAGGACATCGCGCGGCGGACGCTGCTGAGTTCCATCACCGTGCGGCCCGTGCTGGACGACAGCGGCGCCGAGACCGGCATGTACACAATCCCCGCCGGCGGGCGGCGGTTCCGGGCGCTGGAATTGCTCGTGAAGCAGAAGCGCATGAACAAGACAGCACTTGTCCCCTGCATCGTGCGCACTGACGGGCTGGCCGAGGAAGACAGCCTGGCCGAGAATGTCCAGCGCGCGCCGCTGCACCCGCTCGACCAGTTTCGCGCCTTCCATGCGATGCGCGAGAAGGGACGCACCGAGGAGGAGATCGCCGCTGCCTTCTTCATCTCGGCCAGCGTGGTCAAGCAGCGGCTGAAGCTTGCCGCCGTCGCGCCGTCGCTGCTCGACGCCTATGCCGAGGAGGAGATGACGCTCGACCAGCTCATGGCCTTCACGGTCAACCCCGATCACGCACGGCAGGAGCAGGTTTGGGAGGCACTGCAGCGGCACTATTCGCGGCAGCCCTACGAGATCCGCCGCATGCTGACCGAGGGCGCGGTGCGGGCCTCCGACAAGCGGGCGCAGTTCATCGGGCTCGACGATTACGTCGAGGCCGGGGGCGAGATCCTGCGCGACCTGTTCCAGCAGGACGACGGCGGCTGGCTGCAGGATGCCGCCCTGCTCGACGTCATAGTGCGCGAGAAGCTGGCCGAGGAGGCTGAGGCGGTCCGCGCCGAGGGCTGGAAATGGGTCGAGGTCGACACCGAGTTTCCCTACGGCCACACCTTCGGGATGCGCCGGGTTCATGGCGAGGCGGTGCCGATGAGCGACGAGGAGGCGGCCACCTACCAGGCGCTGAAGGCCGAATACGACGCGCTCGAGGCCGCGCATGCAGAGGCCGACGAGCTGCCCGACGAGGTCGATACCAGGTTGGGCAAGATCGAGGAAGCCATGGAGGCCATCGAGGCGCGTCCGATCCGGTTCGAGGCTGAAGACCTCGCGCTGGCCGGGGCCTTCGTCAGCATCGACAGTTCCGGGCGGCTGCGCGTCGAGCGGGGCTACGTGCGGCCCGAAGATGAGCCGGTCGACGAGGTGGAGGACACCGGCGAGGTCGCACCGCAAGCGGCGCCGGACGAGGACGCGGATGACACCGTTGCCTCGGCCTCGGACGAGGAGGAAGAGGACGACGGCCTGAAACCGCTCTCCGACCGCCTCGTCATGGAACTGACTGCCCATCGCACCCTGGCGCTGCGCAATGCGCTGGCCCAGGACCCGCAGGTCGCCTTCCTGGCGGCCCTGCACGCCATGGTCTTGCGGCTCTTCTACCGCTACGCCATCGACAGCTGCGTCGAGATCGAACCGCGCAACGCGGGGTTCGGATCGCAGGTGCCGGGCCTCGGCGAAACGGCCTACGCGCAGGCCATCGACCAGCGTCACGAGACCTGGGCACGGAACCTGCCAAAAGCGCCAGAAGTCCTCTGGGAGGCCCTGACCGAGTTCGACAGCTGCAGCCGCGAGGCGCTCTTCGCCCATTGCGTGGGGATGACCGTCAATGCCGTCCACGATCCCTATCAGCGCCGACCGCGCGCCATCGCGCATGCGGATGTGCTGGCCGGGACCGTCGGGCTCGACATGGCAAAGGCGGGCTGGACGACGACGGGCGACCGCTACCTCGGCCGCGTGACCAAGCCGCGCATCTTGGAGGCCGTGCGCGAGGCGAAGGGTGAGGACGCCGCCGACCGGATCGCCGGGCTGAAGAAGTCGGAGATGGTGACGGCTGCCGAGGACCTGCTCGTGGGCACCGGCTGGCTGCCCGAA
>JBCBNX010000039.1 GCA_039821555.1 Bacteroidota bacterium | reverse complement strand
GGAGAAGTTGCCGATCTCGCGCGGTCTGCCGATCGAGAAGGCGCTGAGCGACACCGTGCTGATCGCCTTCGAGATGAACGGCGCGCCGCTTCACCCCATGAACGGGGCGCCGCTCCGGCTTGTGGTGCCGGGTTGGCCGGGCTCGTGCTCGCAGAAGTGGTTCACCCGGATCTGGCTGCGCGATCAGGTGCATGACGGGCCGAAGATGACCGGCACGTCGTATCGGGTACCGAACCGGCCCGTCGCGCCGGGCGAAGAAGTGGCCAAGGAGGACTTCGTCATCATCGAGCGCATGCCCGTGAAGTCCCTCATCACAAGCCCGGAGAGCGGGGCGACGGCCGGGCAGACGCTGGCGGTTCGCGGGCACGCCTGGTCGGGCGACCGCTCGGTGACGGGGGTCGACATCAGCACCGATTTCGGGGCGACCTGGCAGAACGCCGAGCTCGACGCCCCGGTCAACGACGGCGCCTGGCAGAACTGGCGGGCCGACGTCAGCTTCCCGGAAGCCGGATACTACGAGGTTTGGGCGCGGGCGACGGACGACAGCGGCGAGATGCAACCCTTCGCCATCGACTGGAACCCCAAGGGCTACCTCAACAACACCATGCACCGCGTCGCGGTCCGCGTCGGCTGATCGGCCATTGGGCGGGCCGTCGCCCGCCCAACCATCCTCCCTGGAGATCCCCCATGAAAGCTCTGCCACTTGCCTTGGCGGCCTGCCTTTTGGCCGCGACCACCGCCGCAGCGGACGACAGCGAGTTCGGCGTCCTGCATGTCGCCCCTGGCGTCGAGGACACCTACTATGGCTGCACGGCCTGTCACTCCGAGATGATTATCGCCCAGCAGGGCCTCAGCCGTGCGCATTGGGACGAGCTGCTCGACTGGATGGTCGAGGAACAGGGTATGGCGGAACTCGACCCGGAGCAGCGTGGCATCATCCTCGATTACCTGGCTGCCCACTACAACGAGGACCGTCCGAACTTTCCAAAGTGACTCAGACGCAGGGAGGCGCTGCGGCTGTTTCCGCTTCAAGCGTCTGGCGCAGCGGTTCGGGCGCGTCCTGCGCCCGGGCGCCCGTCACGGCCTCCGCGTAGTCGCCGAGTGCGGAAAAGCGGAGCGGCGCCATCCCGTCGGCAACAAGGGTGTAGGCCGTGCCCTGCGCTTGCCACCGGTGCGCTGAGGGCGGGGCCGCATCGGCACGCGCGTCCGCCGGTTCCGTGAGGAGCGTGACCCGGCACCCGCGGCGCCCGCGGTAGTGCGCCGCGATCCGGGCCTGCGGCCCCGCGCCCCATGTCTCGATATCGACCAGCGTCAGCTGCGCCGCGGCGAAGTCGGGCACCGTCACGTCCGGCAGGGCACGCCCCAGCGACTGTGCGACCTGCCCATCGGTGGCGAGGACATAGCTTCGGGCCGACAGGCGATCATCGATCTCCGCCGCGGTGAGCCAGGTCTCGCTGCCGGGCCCGCTCACAACCCATGTCACGGAGACACCGACGGCGAGCACAACCGACGCCGCCAGTGCCGCGGCCGCCCATCGACGCGACTTGATGCGCGCCGATCCGGGCACCGGGTCCGGGGCCAGACGACCGAGCGCCGCCTTGGCCGCTCCGATCCGGGCAAGATCGGCCGCCAGATCCGGGTCCCTTGCCAAGCGGGCCCGCATCACCGTCGTCTCCGCCGGGCCGAGCTCGTTGTCGGCGAAGGCGTTCAGGCGCTCCCAATCCCGCTCGTCGACCATCACGCACCTCTCGTCCGCTGCGGTGGCCTGTCCCCAACGGTCTCCAGCTTCGCCAAGAGCGCCCGACGGGCCCGCGACACCCGGCTCATCACCGTGCCATGCGGGACGTCCATCACGGCGCCAGCCTCCGCATAGGTCATGCCCAACACATCCACCAGCACTAGCACCTCGCGCTGATGAGGCTTAAGCGTCTCGAGCGCAAGCCGGACGAGCACCGCGTCCTCCGGCCCGTGGTCCTGGGCCTCGCCTCCACTCCAATGACGGTCGATGCCGTCGGCATATTCCCTTCGGACTCGGCGTTTCCTCAGCTCGTCGATGTTGAGGTTGCGGATGACGCGGAAGAGCCACCGCTTAAGCGCATCTGGCTCGCCTGGGATATCGGCGGACCGGCCGGCCCGCTCGAGCGCATCGCTCACGAGGTCCTCGGCGTCGGCCGCCGTGTCCGCGAGTGCGCGCGCGTAGGCGAGGAGGTGCGGTCGCACCTGCACGATCAGGTCCCAGCGGCTAATCGCCCGGACTATATCGACGCGCTGATGCGGGACAAAGATCGGACGGGCGGATCACCGCCCGCCCGATTGGCGGGGACCGTCGGCCGGGGGGCTCCGGCCTGCGCTATCGCGGGCGGCCCAGGACCTCAATCGACGTGCAGGGCCCGGAACGACCTTCTTGCAACCGTCGCCGTGGCGCCGGCCGTCAAGGTGGTTCAGAGGCCCGGCATGGGCCCGATGATCTCGATCGCGATGGTGGCGGCGGTCGGGATCGGCGACGGCTTTGATCGAGGGCGTGACTTTGCCGCCTGGGTGGTGTCCCAGCCCCCTAGAACTGGGCCATAGATCGTTGAGCTGGACAGGAGTGATTGATGTCCCGGAAGCATCATACGGACGTGGATGCGTTGAGGTTGCTGCGTGAGATCGAGGTGCACCTCGCTGCAGGCAACGACGTCACCGAGGCTTGTCGGAAAGCCGGTATCAGCGATGGCACGTACTACAACTGGCGTAAGAAGCTTGGCGGGGTGTCCCGATCTCAGTTGGCTGAGATGGAGTGCCCCCACTGAAGTGGTCCACCCACTGGGATAGAATGATCCCGCTTTGAGGAGGACCCGGGATGGCTGGGAAGCGAGACAAACCGGAAGAGATCGTCGTGAAGCTGCGGCAGGTTGAGGTGCTGCAGGGCCAGGGCATGTCGGTTGCCGACGCGGTGCGCCAGATCGGCGTGACGGTGCAAACGTACTACCGCTGGCGGCGGCTCTACGGCGGCATGGGTCGGGAACAGCTAAAGCGGTTGAAGGAGCTCGAGAAGGAGAACCAGCGGCTTCGGCGTGCAGTCTCGGACCTGACGCTCGACAAGCTCATTCTGTCGGAAGCCGCGCGGGGAAATGTATGGACCGCCCCGGGCGTGCAAGTGTGATCTCGGTCTGCGCTGAACGTTTGCGTCAATGTATCCGGCCTCCCTGTGGAGCCATCTGCTCCGGGCCTCGATGGGTATCCGCAGTCCGGCCGGGCTTGATACTAACTCGGCCGCCGGGGCCGGTTTCCCACGTCAGCCGTGACCGGTTGCGGATCGTTTCAGCGCCATCCCCTCTTCACCGCGCACGCCGTCTCATGGTCGTGCCGCTCTGAGCTCAGGCAGCGCCGACGCGTCCTCTGTATTCCTCGCCTCCTCTCAGGACGGACCAGGCGATGCGGGCGAGCTTGTTGGCGAGCGCCACTGTGGCGACATTCTTGTGCATTCGACGATCAAGATCATCCAGCCACGCTCCGATTCGGTGCGCCTCGCGATTGCCGTTCAGACGGAAACTGCGGGCACCGTGAATGAACATCCTCCGGAGGTACGTGTTTCCACGCTTCGTGATGCTGCCGAGGCGGGTCTTCCCGCCCGTCGACATCTGTTGCGGCACAAGGCCGAGCCAGGCGGCGAAGTCTCGACCTCGAGCGAATGCGGATCCGTCCGCTACGGCGGCGACCATGGCCGTGGCGACCAGAGCGCCGACGCCAGGCACCGTCATCAGGCGGCGGCAAGCCTCGTCCTTCTTGGCAAGGTGTTCGAGCTGGCGACTGAGGTCCTGAACGGCGGCATCGGTGGCACACCATTCCTCCCAAAGCCCGCCGACAAGCTGGCGCATCGCCGGTGGGAGCGGGCCGGCCTCGTCGCTCAGCAGCGCCGGCACGAAGCCGCGAAAGCCGCCCCGGCCCTTGCGCATGACGATGCCGTGCTCGACGAGAAGCCCTCGGATCTGGTTGCTGACTGCCGTCCGCCGCGCGACGAGCCGATCGCGCACGCGATGCACGGCCTGTAGCTCGAGCTGCTCGCGGGTCTTGATCGGCACAAAGCGCATACGCGGCCGCTGGACAGCCTCAGCAATGGCTTCAGCGTCGGCGAAGTCGTTCTTCTGCTGACCGACATAGGGCTTCACGTATTGCGCCGGCATCAGCCGTGCCTCGTGGCCCACCTCAGCCAGCGTTCGACCGATGAAGTGCGCACTCGCGCAAGCCTCCATACCGACCAGACAGGACGGCCGATTGCGGAAGAAGGCGAACAGCTGGGGCCGTGAGCACCGCCTGCGCTTCACGATCTGCCCGTCTCCGTCCATGCAGATCAGATGAAAGACGTTCTTCCCGAGGTCGATCCCGACGACACGGATCTCGTTCATGGCTTGCCTCCTCTTCTGTGGCTCATGACAGGTGCCTCGATCCGAGCCGAGGCAGGAGGGGCGGTCCATCCCATTACTTCTGAGCCCCGCGCGTCGCCGAGGCTGCATCGAGAGCGTGCAACAGACGCTCGGCGTGCCCGTTTCTCTGCAAGTCCGGGTGGTGCGCTTGGTCCGCACGCTCGGACAGCACCGCTCCACCCAGCACGGCGTCCCGCGGGGCCGTGCCGATGAAGCCTTCCTGACCGAGGACATCATCGCTCTGGCCCGCGACTACGGGCGCTACGGCTATCGCATGGTCACAGGCCTGCTGAACAACGCGGGTTGGCACGTGAACCACATGGCGTAATCGGGGGTGTCAGCCTTCGTACACTACGCTGCGTCGTCGTTGCAGAGGAGGAAGGACGATGACGCACTATGCGGGACTGGACGTCTCGGTGAAGGAAACTGCGATCTGCGTGGTTGACGCGAATGGTATGGCAGTCTGGCAGGGCAAGGTGCCCACGAAGATTGAGGCGATCGCGGCCTGCCTTGCCCGTCACGCCCCTGACTTGCTTAGGGCGGGCATGGAAACCGGTCCGGTCGCGGTCTGGCTTTCGCATGGCCTGAGCGATGCCGGCATACCGATCGATTGCATCCACGCTCGTCGGGCGGCTGCGGCACTTAAGCTCCAGGCCAACAAGACCGATCGCAACGATGCCCGCGGGCTTGCGCAGCTCGTCCGCTCTGGCTGGTACGACGCAGTCCCGATGAAATCGATGGCAACGCACCGGGTGCGGGCGATCGTTGTCGCCCGGGATCAGCTCGTGCGCATGTGCACTGCCCTCATCAACAAGATCCGGGGGCTGGCCAAGACCTTCGGCATTCTTCTCGGTCCCGGCAAGGGAGGCTCTTTCGATCGCGCCGTGCGCCAGGCAATGCCCGCTGATCCGATGGTCAGCGACCTGCTCAATGGCCTCCTTGAGACGTTGGCGATGCTTCGAGACCGACGGCGCAGGTTCGATCGCCAGCTCGGCCGTATCGCGCGCGAGGATGAGACCTGCCGCCGTCTCATGACCGCACCCGGTGTCGGTCCGATTACTGCCATCGCCTTCGCGTCAGCGATCGAGGATCCGGGTCGCTTCAGACGCTCGAGCGATGTCGGCGCCTATCTGGGACTGACGCCGACGCGCTACCAGTCGGGCGAGGTCGATATTGGCGGGCGCATCTCGAAGTGCGGCGATCGCCTCACCCGGCGCCTGCTGTTCGAGGCCGCCAGCGTCATCATGTTCCGCACACGGATGCCCCTCGGCCTGCGAGACTGGGCTGCCCGTCTCGCAGACCGCGCCGGCAGCTGGAAAGCCCGCGTCGCGCTCGCACGCAAGCTGGCAACCGTCCTCTACGGGATGATGCGCGACGGGCGAGACTTCGAGGCACGCCCGGCGGCGTGATGACGAGGGGCATGGAGAAGGATCAGGACTGACAAGATGCCGAGCCCGCCCGGGCATGGCTGCGGCGATCTCGCGACTTTCTTTGCGTCGTCCTCGAAGCAGGGGCCAAGCGCGGGAATCACATCGAGACGCCGCTCGATCGAGCGCCACTCATGCGGCAGGCGCATGCCATGACCGCGAAGACGACAAGGATCTGCTCGCAGAGATCGACACGAGGCCCGGGAAATGGCTTGCGCGATTAGACGACAAGAGGGTGGAACGCATCTGGCGACGCGAGGGGCTGAAAGTCCCGCAGAAGCAGCCCAAGAAGGGTCGGCGGTGGCTCAACGACGGCTCATGCGTCCGTTTGCGCCCGGCGCGGCCCAACCACGTCTGGTCCTACGACTTCGTA
>JBCBNX010000038.1 GCA_039821555.1 Bacteroidota bacterium | reverse complement strand
GCGGCGCGTTCGAGCAGGGCGAGGCGCTGGGTGGAGGTGAGCAGGGCGAGCTCGCTCAACCGCGCCTCCGGCGACGCAAGCGCTTCCTCCATCAACCCTTCGTACTGCCGCACCATGCGCTGGACGGTCGCGTCTTCGAACAGGTTAGACTTGTACGATACCGTCACCTCCAAGCGATCGTCGGTGTAATCAAGCCCCCAGTTGAGGTCAAACTTCGCTTCGCGATCGTCGCTTTCGAGCCGTTCCATCGTCAAGTCAGCGACGCGGCGCTGCGCGCCGTCCGCGGCCTCCTCTCCCCCTCCTTCGTCGAACGTGAAGAGCACCCGGAAGAGCGGTGTGCTGTCTAGCTCACGCTCCGGCGCAAGGGCTTCAACGATACGCTCAAACGGAGCATCTTGGTGCTCATCGGCCTCCAGCACTCGTTCACGCACCGCTCGGACGAGCCCGCGGAAGTCCATAGCGGGCTCGATTTCGACGCGAAGCACGAGCGTGTTGGCAAAGAAGCCGATGATGCCTTCGAGTTCTGAGCGCGTGCGTCCAGCCGTGGGCGTCCCGACACTGAGGTCGCGCTGGCCCGTGGCCCGCATCAGCATCAGGTAGAGCCCAGCCAGGGCCACCATGAATTTGGTCGCGCCTTCCTCCAGGGCGAAGGCTTCCAAGCGTTCGGTCACGTCACGACTGAACATCGTGCCCCAATCTCCAATGGGCTGACTCCCGGTTGTCTCGGGATGATCAACGGGCAGCTCCAAATGGGCGGCGCCCTGAAGATGCTGAATCCAGTAGGCTAGTTGGTTGTCTAGCTCCTCCCCTTCCAGCCAGCTTCTCTGCCACGCCGCGTAGTCCCCGTACTGCAGAGGAAGCGGCTCCGCTGGCAGCTGCGCTCCCTGCGCCTCCTCGGCGTAATACTGCGACAGCTCCTGCATCAGGATCTGCATCGACCAGCCGTCGGTCACGGCATGGTGCAAAGCCAGCACCAGTTCATGACACTCTTCACTTACGTGCAGCAGGCAGGCTCTGAAAAGGCCCTCCTCCTCCAAGTTGAAGGGGCGTGTCGTTTCGCCGTTACGCCAGCGCAGCCGCTGCGTCTCCTGCTGCGACTCGGAAAGCCCCGTCAGGTCTACTTCCAGCAGGGGGAGCCGGGTGATGACTTCGCTGATGCGCTGTACGGGCTGGCCATCGAAGGCCACGAAGCTGGTGCGCAGTGCCTCCTGCCGCTCAAGCAACCGCCTCAGCCCCCGCTGTAAGCTCGCGCGACACATCGCGCCCTTGATCTCAAGCGCGAGTCCGAGGTTGTATGCATTGCTCTCGGGGTAGAGATTGTGCAGAAACCATAGCCGTTGCTGCGCGAACGAGCACGGCGCGTAGCGACACCCAGGCTCCAGCAAGTCCAGCAGCTGGCCTCGATGGTGCCGGGCGGCCTCTCGCAGGTCCTTGTCTAGCGTGGCTGTTCCTGCCCGGTATGCGAGTCCTCCCTCCTCGTTCTTCCAAAGCTGCACCCCCGCGTTTAGCAGCGAGCACAGAACCGTCTTGGCTGACGAGTCGACCTGCGACGACTTCTCCCGAGCCCCTTTGGCTTCGCCGTTCGAGCCAGACGGAGCCCGTCCAGATACACGTGTCGGCGTCAGCACTGGCATTGAATCGATCGAAGTCATGGTACTGAGGTAGCTATAGGTTCATGTTCATCCAGAGTCCGCTCACAGCACGCCCGTCTCCTGTGCCTCTGCCAACAGGGGACCCGCTGCTTCTCGTCTGCCTAGCGACATCGCCTCGGATATGCGCTCGGCAAACCCTGCGAGCGTAGGCGCCTCGAAGAGCGCGCGCACCCCCACCGACACCCCGTAGCGCTCTCGCACCCGCGACAGCACCTGCATCGCCAAGAGCGAGTGCCCTCCCAACTCGAAGAACGACGCTAACCGGTTCGGCACCTCGCTCTCCAGCACGGAACCCCACAACGCCGCCAACTCCGTTTCCAGCCCTGCCGTCGGCGGCGGTCCCTCAACCACCGCCGCGGCCGGTGCTGGCAGTGCCCGCCGGTTGATCTTCCCGCTCGATGTCTTGGGCAACGTGTCGAGTACGGTCACCGAACCGGGCACCATGTATCGCGGCAGGCGGGCGCTCAGGAATAGCCGAAGCCCCCGGCCCGAAAGCTCCACGTCGCCCAGAGGCACCACATAGGCGGCCAATTGCTGCTCCCCCCCCTCGTCGCGCACCACGACGGCTGCTTCGGCGATCACAGGGTGGGTGAGCAGCGTCGCCTCGATCTCGGCGGGCTCCACCCGGAACCCCCGCAGCTTCACCTGCCGATCGATGCGGCCTAGGAACTCCAGCACCCCGTCGCGCCGCCGCCGCACGCGGTCGCCGGTGCGATAGAGACGCCCGCCTGCGGGGTCGCCGAACGGGTCGGGGACGAAGCGGGCCGCCGTGAGAGCAGGCCGGCCCGCGTAGCCACGGGCCACACCGGGTCCGCCGATGTAGAGCTCGCCAGCAACGCCTGTGGGGAGGAGTTCGAGGGTGGGGCTGAGGACATAGGTGGTAGTGTTGGCCAGGGGGGCACCGATGGGTACCACACGCGAGTTCGTCGAGGTCAGCACTGCGCCCGTCGCATCCACCGTCGTCTCCGTAGGCCCGTAGACGTTGACCTGGGGCATGCCAAAACGATCGAGGAGATCGCCGAGCAGCGCCACATCGACCGCTTCGCCGCCGAGGAAGCTGGACAGCTCCAGGCCCTCGGTGTCCTCACGCGTCGAGAAGCGCAGGAGATGGCGCACGAGCGTCGGGGTGCCGTCTACCGCATCAACGCGACAACGGCGCATGGCGCGTAGGAACAACCCGGGATCGCGCCGCTCGTCGTCCGAAAGCACGACCAGGCGACGCCCGTTGGCTACCTGGATGAGCTGCTTGACCGAGGCGTCGAAAAAGACGGGAGCGTTCCAACCGACGGTCGTCACCTTGCCGCCCCGAGCTTGCTCCAGGGGGGCATAGACACTCGTTTCCAGCGCGGCTGTCAGATGAGCGAGGCCTCCTTGCGTGACGACCACGCCCTTGGGCGTACCCGTAGACCCCGACGTAAAGAGTACATAGGCCGCTTGCCCAGGTTGGATGTCCGCGTCGCTCCCGTCGTCGTCCGCGAGCCGCTCCATCTCGTCGTCGTCCACGACCAGCGTGCGGCCCGCTTGGACTGCGATCGCCATCGTGTGCTCGTCGGCAACGATGAGACGGACGTTTGCGGTTTCGCAGCACGATGCGATGTGGGGAACGGGCGCTTCCTTGTTCAACGGGACGTACGCTGCCCCGGCGCCATGGACGCCGAGGATGGCGGCGAGCAGATCCACCGAACGGGGCAGGAGCAACCCCACCCGGTCTTCGACGCCGATGCCCTGCTCGCGCACCACGTGCGTATAGCTGCGGCTCCTTCGCCAGAGCGCACCGTAGGTGACATGCTCTGACCCCGCTACGAGTGCCACTGCGTCTGGAAACTCGCGGGCGCGGGCTTCGACGGCGCCGTAGAACGAGCGGAACGGTTGGCGCGCGTCCTCAACGGGCCCTCGGCTGTCCGCCAACGCCTGCGTATGCTCTGCAGCCTCCATCAGCGGGTGCTCCGCGAGGACCTTGTCAGGATTCATGAGCCCCGCCGCCAGCAGGCGCGCGTAGTGGGCGAGCATCTGGCGTGCCAGGGAGGGCTCGATCAGATCCGTCCGGAACTGAAGCCCGAGCGCATAGGCCTGCGAGAGCTTCGTGGCGGTAAGCGTCAGGTCGAATTTCGCCGTCTGGCTCGCTGCATCGAGCGGCTCGATGGTCACGTCGGTCGCCGGTGACGCGCCCTCTTCGTGGACTGCAGGGGCCGGCTCCGCGTAGTTGAACAGGACCTGAAACAGAGGAGTGCGGCTGAGGTCACGATCTGGCGCGAGCGCCTCCACCACGTGCTCGAACGGCACCGTCTGGTGCTGCTGCGCCTCCACGACGAGGTCGCGCACGTCGGCGACGAGACGACGGAACGTGAGGTGGGGCTCGACCGTGGCCCTGATCACGAGCGTGTTCACGAAACAGCCGATCAGCCCCTCAAGATCGGGGTGGTTCCTTCCGGCAACCGGAGTGCCGATGGCAATGTCCTCCGCTCCCGAGTAGCGCGCTAGCAGCGCCGCAAATCCCGCCAGCACCACCACGAACCGTGTCGTCCCCGCTTCTCGGGCGATAGCCTCCACTGCGTCGTGCACCGACGCTGGCAAGACGTGCTCGACCTCGGCGCCGGCGTGAGACGCCGTTGGTGGGCGCGCGTGCTCGGGCACCAACGGCAAGGCCGAGACCCCGTCGAGTTGGGAGGTCCAATAGGCAAGCTGCCGCTCGGCTTCGCCCTGGGTCAGGCGTTCCTGCTCCCAGGCTGCATAGTCGGTATACTGCACGGGCAGGGCTGGCAGGTGTCGGACCAGCGCGGCCTCTCCTTGCGTGCGTGCGACGGTGTAGAGCGTCGTCAGCTCTTCCACCAGCACCTCCAGCGACCAGGCGTCTGCCGCGACGTGGTGCACCGTGAGCAGGAGCACGTGCTCGGTCGCATGAAGTCGCAGCAACCGCGCGCGAATCATGAGGTCCTGCGACAGATCGAAGGATCGGGCCGCCTCCGCGTTCACGTGCTCGTGAAGCGCAGTCCGCTGTTCGACCTCACCTAGATCGCTGAGGTCAACAAGCGGCACGGTCACTCGGCGTGGTTGGCCTACCCGCTGTACTGCCCTCCCGTCCACCATGTGCAGCGTGCTCCGCAGTACATGGTGCCTCTCCACGATCGCGGTGAGGCTCTGAGCGAGCGCGTCCCGGTCGAGTGAACCCCGCAGGTACAACACGAGCGGGATGCTGTAAATCCCGGACTCGCCCACGATCTGCTCTGCAATCCAGAACCGACGCTGGGCTGACGACTGTGGCGCATCGCCCGGACCTTCCCACGCAGGGATACCCTGTGCTTCTTGGAGCACGATCCCTTCCTCTTCGAGCATCAACTCCACGAGGGCTAGATCGTCCTCGGAGAAACCGATGCCGTGCCCGATGCTGGAGTCGACCGAATTAGCCATCACGGTGCGCGTGGGAACGCTTGGAATGCATGTCTTGAGAATCGACCTGTGCGTTGCCCTACATCGCGACCTGATGCGTCTCAGCCCGCTCCGTCCAGGGGGCGGGTAGGAACTCTGGGATGCGCGTGCCAACGCCCATCTCGTGCGCCCGGCTCTCGACGATCGTGGCGAGGGCCAGGTCTAGGACGCCCAGTCCAAACGGACTAAAGATGTGATGGCGCCCCGCTCCTGTTGGCTCGGGCGCGGCTCCGCTCAGCAGCTCGGCAAGCGTGCGGCTGATGAAATCGCGGTGGCCCACGCTCTGCTCAGCGAGGTGGACCGACGTCTGAGCGCGGCAGACATGCTCCCGGTCGTCGACGATGTTGTTGTTTGCCAGGATGAGCTCCGGAGTGAGGTCCCGCAACGAGATGTGGAGCACCGTACTCCCCGGCGCGAGCGCGTCGAGGCTGTCGAGCCACGGCTCTACGGCCGTCGTCGCAAACGAGACGACCGGACTCGCAGCGAGGGCTTCCTCGGCGCTCTGCGCCACCCGAACGGTGATGCCCGGCTGAAGCGCGTCCACACGTTCCGCAAATTGCGCCGCGCGATCCGGACTCAAATCGCGGACCACGAGGGTGTCCAGCTCTGGCCACAGCACCGTCAGGAAGCGGACGATCTCGAAGCTGATGAGCCCACACCCGATGATGGAAACGGAGTGCGGCGCGTCCGCACCGTGGAGCTGTTGTGCCGCGAGCGCGGCGCTGGCTGCCGTGCGGCGCGCGCTGATGATGGAGCCTTCGAGCAACGCCGTCGCGTGGCCCGTCTCCACGTCGTTTAGCAGCAACGCTGCCGACGCGCGTTCTATGCCTTGCTGGACGTTCTCCGGAAACGACGCGATCCACTTAATCCCGGCCGTCTGGAATCCTCCACCGAGGTAGGCCGGCAAGGCGATGATGCGTTCGCGCTTTTTGCCCGGGAACCGGAGGAAGCTTGAATTCGGCAGATTGCTCTGACCTTCGTGGTGGGCCACGTAGGCCTCCGCTATCGCCGCCATGGTGTCATGTTCATGGCCATGAAGCAGCGTATCAACCTGAGGTCCAGTTAGTACGATCATTACGCGGATGGGAATTCGTTCGGAAAGGTTTGCGTCGTTGTTTTCCTCCTAGGCCATGACGGCTTCTTGAGCCATCATCGGCACCTCGCCCAGGTATTTTTCAACCCAGTCATCGTCGTAGACCGTGTCCAGGTAGCGTTCGCCTCGATCGCAGAGGATGACGACACAGTTGGAGCCCGCCGGAATCTGGTCTCGCATGCGGTCTACAGCCATCACGGCGCCACCTGAGGACCCACCTGCCAGGATCGACTCCTCGCCCACCAGGTGGCGGCAGCCTTGCACGCACTCCAGGTCCGAGACGCAGACGTGCCCGTCGGCCATGCCATCCCTGTAGAGGTCCGACCGTTTTCCTGCGCCCATCCCAGGAATGCGGCGCGTCGCCTTGACCTTGCTGAAAATGACGCTCCCGAGCGCATCCACGGCAATGACTTTCGTTGAGCGACCACGCGCCCTGAAATACGACGAGCAGCCAGTCACGAGGCCGCATGTGCTTGTCGGGCAGAAGACCATGTCGACGTGACCTTCGAGCGCCTCGTCGATCTCTCGCATGGTGT
>JBCBNX010000037.1 GCA_039821555.1 Bacteroidota bacterium | reverse complement strand
TCACCTGGCGTGCGCGGTGATCGTGTGGCGGCGTTGCCCTCTCACGTCCGACGACTACCTATTGGGATAGGCTCTTAATGACCCAGACGCCGCGCACAGGATCGTTGCAGATGAAGACTGGAGCGCCATGAGTGACAAGTTTCATCTGGCCGTCGCTGTCCTCAAAGATGACTTTGACACTGCGGAACGGGTTATGCGTAAAATCGGGGTCGATTCTGACGAGTTGCCGCCCTTTGCTTACAAGGATTGGCCTCTATTCAAGGAGTTTCGCAAGTCTGACCAGTTCTTAGCCGCGTACAAGGATTTGACAGGAGATGAGTTCAAGGAATCTGAAGCGGAGGCAAAGCTGATACTGAGTGGCTCCCCAGAATCGGAGTCCGAGCAGAGGGCGCCTAACCAACCCCTCCAGGTCGACGAAGGGCCCAAGGGTTCTTGACTCGCACGAGCGTTGGCGTCTACGTTGCCCCGAACTCACTCTCCGGTCGTTGCCCTTCGCGGCTGAGCTGCCATTTGTTATGCAGCCTCCCCACTGCCTGCCTGAATCATGAACGTCGTCTTCGGAACTGGTCCGCTCGGGCAAGCCGTCGCGGCCTCTCTACGGGCGCGGGGCGACGAGGTCCGCCTCGTGAACCGAAGCGGACGGGTCCCCGGTGGTCTTTCCGGGGTGGAGGTCGTGGCGGGCGACCTGACTGATGAGACCTCGGCGCGCAGCGCGACGGGCAGGGCCTCTGTGCTCTACCACTGTGCCGTCACGGCGTACACCTCGTGGCCCGAGACTCTCCCTGCGCTCATGAGAGGGGCCATCGATGCGGCAGCCTCAGCGGGTGCTCGACTCGTCTACGGAGACAACCTTTATGCGTACGCGCCTCCCGATCAGCCGCTGACGGAGCAGGCGCCGGAGCGCCCGGAGACGCGTAAAGGCCGCGTTCGTAAGGAGGTGGCGGACATGCTCCGCGCCGCCCATGAGGCCGGGCGTGTCGAAGCGACGATTGGGCGTGCCTCCGATTTCTACGGGCCGGGCGTGTTGCTCTCGGGCGTCGGCAGCGAGGTCTTCGGTCGTCTCGCAGAGGGGAAGGCTGCGCGCCTGCTCGGCAACCCCGATCACCCGCACTCATTCACGTTCATCGAGGACTTCGGGCGTGCGCTCGTCGTGCTGGCGGATCACGACGAGGCGTTCGGGCAGACGTGGCTCGTCCCCAATCCACCCCCGATGACTCCCCGTGCGTTCGCCGAGAGGGCTGCTGAGGCGATGGGCCAAAAGGCGAAGGTACAGGCCGCGCCGTCGTGGGTGCTTCGCGCGCTCGGCCTTTTCAACCCGATGATGCGTGAAGTGGCTGAAATGCTGTACCTGTGGGAGCACCCCTTCATTGTGGACCACTCGAAGTTCGACCGAGCGTTCGGCGATGCCTTCGGTGAGGTGACCCCACTGGCCGCTGGCATCGCAGAAACAGCAGCGGCGTTCAAGGCGAGCAGTCAAACGGCTGTATGACCCGCTTCCACCAAGCAGGCACGAAGTACTTTGCGGAATGCGTGGATGGCTCACCGACTGGCTCTCTCTGCTTGCGCTGCTCGTGCTTGGCCTCTCCGCGGGTGCCATGCTCGCGGAATCGGCGATCTTGGTCCCGTACTGGCAGACACTCGCTGCGGACCAGTTCTTCGACTGGTACGCCAGCAACGCGGAACTCCTGGTCGGCTTCTACAGCCCTCTCCAGATCGCGAGTGCCGTACTCGCCCTCGTCGCCACGGTCCTGAGCGCGCTCGACCGCCGTCCCACACGGCTCTGGGTGCTTTCGACGGTGCTGTCGCTAGGCGTGCTCGCTCTCTTCTTCGTGTACTTCAAGGACGCCAACGCGGGCTTCGCGAACCGTAGCGTGGCCCCGCAGGACCTGCCCGGTGCGCTCCAGACTTGGGGCGCATGGCAATGGGCGAGGGTCGCGCTGGGCACCGGCGCATTCGCTATGGCGGCGGCGGCCGTGATACTCAGATCGGGTACCACTAGCACGCTCAGATCGGACTCGGGACGGCGCGTGAGCCAAAGCGCAGCATACCCTGATTCATAGTCTGCTCATCCCAATCGATGATTCCGTTCGCTGACGTGCCGCCCTTGCAGCTAGGGCCGCTGACGATCCAGGTCTTCGGGCTCACAGTCGCCGTGGCCGTGCTGGTCGGGCTGGCGATGGCGCGGCGGCGGTTCGCCCGGTTCGGGCTGAAGCCCGCGGTGGGGGAGCAGATGGCGATGTGGCTCATCGTGGGCGGCTTCCTCGGCGCGCACCTGTTTGCCGTGCTGTTCTACTTCCCGGGCGAAGTCGCGCGTGACCCGTGGCTCCTGCTCCGCGTCTGGGAGCACATCAGCTCGTTCGGCGGCATGATCGGCGGGCTCGTCGGGGCGGCGCTCTACCTGTGGCTCCGCGCCCCGGACCTCCGCCAACGGTGGGCGTATCTCGACGTGGCGGTGTTCGTCTTCCCGTTCGCGCTCGCCATCGGCCGCGTCGGGTGTGCGCTGGTCCACGACCACCCCGGCCGCATCACCGACTTCCCGCTCGCAGTGAGCCTGGAGACCGAGCCTGCTCAGAATCTCATCGCCTACGCTTACGCCGCCGCAGGCCAGGCCGAGGCGCTCCCGCCGCCGTCTGTATTGCTATTGCTGGGGTTCCACGACCTCGGCCTTTACGAAGTCGTGTACCTCGCGGCGTTCGTCCTGCCGGTGCTCGTTGTGCTGGACCGGAAGCCGCGGCCGGTCGGGTTCTTCCTGTGCGCGTTCGCCGTGCTCTACATGCCGGTCCGGTTTGGGTTCGACTTCCTCCGCGTGAGCGACGCGACCTACGCCGGGCTCACCCCCGCGCAGTGGGTGGCAGCCGCCGTGCTCGCCTCCGTCCCGTTCCTCTGGCGACGTATGCGACGGGGTGAACGTGCCGATGGCTCTGCCATCACGCCGGAACGGTCGTGACTAGTCCGCCACCGAGCGCTGACGCAGAGTGGTAGCGTCGACGTGTGGTCCTGGAGGCGGCGTATCCTCAGCGAATCCCACTGCTACTGGGCGTGCGCACGACGCAGTCTTCGCGCGGTGGCACGTCAACCAGGTCGGCGTCAGTGCCGAAGGAACGGATGCCTCTTGTTCGACTGAGCCTGTACACGAGCCTCGCGATGCTGGCGTTTGCGGGCAACTCGCTGTTGTGCCGGGAGGCGCTGGCTGGGGGCTCGATCGATGCCGCCTCGTTCACCATCGTGCGGTTGGCGTCGGGTGCGGTGACGCTTGCCGTCTTGGTGATGGCGCGTCAGCGTACGGCGTCGCTGGGCGGCACGTGGCGGTCGGCGCTCGCCCTGTTCGTCTACGCGGCGGGCTTCTCCTTCGCCTACCTGAGCTTGACGGCTGCGACGGGGGCGTTGCTTCTGTTTGGCGCGGTGCAGGCAACGATGATCGGCTATGGCTTCTGGACGGGGGAACGGTTCACGGCGCGGCAAACGGTAGGGGCCGTCCTTGCCCTGTGCGGACTGGTCGGGCTGCTGCTGCCCGGCTTCCAGGCGCCTCCGCTGCTTGGCGCCGTGCTCATGCTGGCCGCGGGCGTCGCGTGGGGCGTCTACTCGCTGCGCGGGCGCGGCTCCGGCGACCCGACGCAGGAGACGACGGGCAACTTCGTGCGGGCGGTCCCGCTGGCCGTGGTGTTGAGTGTCGTGTTCTGGCAGGATGCCGCAGTGGGGCCTGTAGGGCTAGCCTTGGCCGTCGCGTCCGGTGCGCTGGCGTCTGGTATGGGCTATGCCGTCTGGTACGCCGTGGTGCCGCATTTGACGGCGGGCACCGCCGCCACGGTGCAGCTGACCGTGCCCATCCTGGCCGCCGTCGGCGGCGTGGCGCTCCTGGGCGAGGCGATCACGGTGCGCTTGCTGGTCACGTCCGTGGCGATCTTGGGCGGCGTGGGATTATTCTTGGCTGGCAAGCGAACGGCTCATTCCACCCCCGATGTCGCCCCTGCTGATGGATGATCGGCCCTCCACGCAGACAACCGCTGCACGTCGTACCCTCTACGCTGGATCTCGCCAATCTGACTACGATGAGTCGCCCATCTCTGACCGAGCATCTCCCCGTTGAGGACTTCCTCGACTTCTACTGGCTCAAGGCCGAACTCGTCGGCTTTTGCCACCGGGTAGGGCTCCCCACCACTGGTTCGAAGGTGGAAGTGCGCGAGCGCATCGCGGCGTACCTCCGCGACGGCACGGTACTCAAGCCTGTGCCCAAGCGTTCGGGGCCCGTCGATCCGATGCCGGAGACGCTCACTGGTGCCACGCCGATCGGTCGCGGCTGGACCTGCGGCAAACGTCTCCGCGCCTTCTTCGTGGACGAGATCGGCCCGTCGTTCCGCTTCAACCGTGCGCTGATCGACTTCGTCAAGACGGGCGCTGGGCGACCGCTCTCGGAGGCCGCGGCGGTGTGGCGGGCGTCGAAAGAGGACCCCGACCGGCCCATTGAGGCGCAGTTGGAGTTCAACCGCCACACGCGGGCATACCACCGCACGCACCCAGACGCCACGCGCGACGAGGTGCTGCGCGCGTGGAAGGCGAAGCGCGCGACCCGGCGCTCGGAGTGGGACGGCGCCGAGGAACCACCAGCGACGTGACACCGACCGACGCGCGTGGTGCATCTTGGGGCTGCGTCTCGCAGCGTCGTCCCCGCATTCAACCACGCAGGCTCCCATGATCGTCCGCGTCTACGTCCACCTGCTCGTTTGCCTCCTCGCTCTGCCTTGCGCCTCGTCGGCGCGTGCACAGGAGCACGTGGTCACGATCCAGGTACTTCCGCCGGCCCACACGCCCGAGGATGCCACACTATACCTCGCCGGACAGGGGAACGAGTTTGGCGACTGGAACCCCGCAGGCGCAGCCATGGAGCAGGTCGACGACACGCGCTGGGCGTTCACAGGCACGTTCGAGGCAGGCCGTACGCTGGTGTTCAACGTGACGCGCGGGACGTGGGGCCGCCAGGCACTCTCCGGTCCGCGTACTCCCATGCCCGCCACTACGTTGGAAGTGACCGGGGACACGACGGTCACGCTGCAGCCGACCGACTGGGAAGACACGGCACTCGCCTCGGCCACGGGATCGATCCGGTACCATCACCACATCGCCAGTGCCCGCACCCGCGAGGCGCGCGACCTCGTCGTCTGGCTGCCGCCGGGCTACGAAGAAGACCCAGAGCGTCGCTTCCCCGTGCTCTACATCCACGACGGGCAGAACGTGTTTGACCGCTCGACCTCGTACGGTGGCAGCGAGTGGCGGATGGACGAGGTCGCCGACAGCCTGATCGCGCGGGGCCAGATTGAGCCGATGATCGTTGTGGGGATCAACAACACACAGATCCGATGGGCGGAGTACTCCGGCGGCCCGTTCGGGCGCATCTACGCCGATTTCCTCGTGAACACGGTCAAGCCGCTCATCGACGGGACGTACCGGACGCGGCCTTACCGCGACCACACCGCCGTGATGGGCGCATCGATGGGCGGGCTGATCTCGTTCTACCTCCTGATGTGGCACCCCGAGGTGTTCTCGAAGGCAGCGGCGCTGTCCAGCGCGTTCCCCTACGACAACGCCGACCTCGTCGACCACATCGCGACGATGCCGCTGCCGAGCGAGCCTGTCTCGCTCTACTTCGACAACGGCACGCAGGGCATCGACCAGTTCTTCGCCGAGAGCCACACCTTCGTCGTGGAGACGCTGCGTGCACGGGGGCAGGGCGAGGTCTTCTTCGAGACGTACGAGGCCGACCATACCGAGCGCGACTGGGCGCGCCGGCTCTGGCGCCCGCTGACCTACCTGTTTGGCACCGACTCGGCCCCGTCGATCGACTGAACGCGCTGCGTCATGAAGCTCTTCCTGTCCATCGCCAACGTGATCGCAGCCGCGGGCGTGCTGTTGTGGCCGATGCTGGCGCTCTCGACGGCGATGATGTTCGACGCGCCCGGCTCGGAGCGCAACCCGATCACGCGGTTGCTGGCGCTGTCGATCGTGACGTACCCGATCTGGACGATCCTCGGCAACGTCCTTTTCTGGATGAAGCGGAGCAGCGCGCCGGTTGGGTGGCTCGTCGCGTTCACGGTCGTCAGCGTATTGGGCTACGTGTTGATTGTCGGGCTCTTCGTTCTCCTCGACATCGTCTGCGACGGGAATTTCGCCTGCTGAGCGCGCGCCGACAGGGGAGAGGCCGAGGTATTTTCCGCTTCCCACCTCTGAGGCCGCACCTTCCGCCTCGCCCCACCACCCGCGACTGCTGTGAAGAAGAACGACGCCCTCCTCCGCCAACTGGGCTTCTGGGACGCGCTCACCATCGGCGTCGGGACGATGATCGGGGCGGGCATCTTCCTCCTCTCGGGCGTCGCCGTGGCGATGACCGGCCCGGCGGCCCTGTTTGCCTACCTCGCGGCGGGCGTCGTCTGCGTCATCACGGCGGCGAGCACGGCCGAGCTCGCGACGGGCATGCCGACGTCGGGAGGCGACTACTACTTTGTGTCACGTGCGCTTGGCCCCGCCTTCGGGGCCGTGTCAGGCATCGGGATCTGGCTGAGCCTGACGTTCGCCATCGCGTTCTACCTGTTCGGGCTTGGGGAGTACCTGGCGCAGTTCACCCCGCTGACGCCGTTCTGGGGCGCGCTCGGGGGTGGGCTACTCCTCGTGGCGCTCAACATCGTCGGGGCGAAGGAGTCGGGGCGGGTGCAGGTGGTGATCGTGCTCATCCTGCTCGTCATCCTCGGCGGCTTCAGCGCGCTCGCCGCGTTCCAGATCGAGGCCGACAACTACGCGCCGTTCTTCCCCTTCGGTACCGCGCCCATCGCCGCGACGACCGCGCTCGTGTTCGTCTCCTTCCTCGGCTTTGTCAAGATTGCGGCTGTCGCTGAGGAAATCAAAGACCCGGCCAAGAACCTGCCGCGCACGCTCATCGGCTCGGTCATCCTGGTGACGATCCTCTACGGCGTGATCGTGCTTGTGATCGCGGGCCTCTTCCCGCAGGATGTGATCGCCGAGGTGAAAGACCCGCTGACCGAGGCCGCCCGCAGCCTGCTCGGGCCCGTCGGCGCGGGCATCGTGATCTTCGCCGGGTTGCTGGCTACGCTCTCGTCGGCCAACGCAAGCATCTTCGCGGCGTCGCGCATCAACCTTGCGATGGCGCGCGACCGGATGGTCCCCAACTGGCTCGCTGCGATCCATCCGACGCGCCTCACGCCCTACCGCGCCATCCTCATCACGGGCGTGCTCACGCTCGCGCTGCTTCTGATCGAGGACCTGGAGACGCTCGCCAAGACGGCCAGCGTGCTGCAACTCTACAGCTACGCCGCCCTCAACCTCGGCTGCGCGGTGCTGCGCGCGGCGCGGCCGGAATGGTACCGTCCGTCATACCGCGTCCCCGGTACGCCGTTCGTGCAGGTCTTCGCGGCGCTGGCATGCCTCGCCATCATCGGCTATTCGGGGACCTTCGCGCAGTTTGCGCTCCTCGGGCTGATCGTGCTCAGCCTCGGGTGGTACGTCGTCTGGGGCCGCAACCGTGTCGAGATTGAGCACGCCGTCGCTAACCTCAAGGCCCGCTTCGCCGAGCGCGGCTGGGCGATGTTCTTTGACAAGGCGCCGGTCTATGCCGACGAGGCCGAGGCCGTCGCTCCGGTCCGCGAGCGCATCGACGCGAGCGACCCGCGCCGGGTGCTCGTCGCCGTGGCGAACCCCGCGCACGGGGCCGATCTGCTCCGGCTCGGCCGCTACGTGGCCACCGGAGCTGAGGCGGGCGGCGAGGTCGTGGGGCTGCACATGGTCCGCGTGCCGATCCAGACGCCGCTCTCGACGGCGCGCGACCGCTTCGTGCGCGAGCGCCCCGCCATCGAGGCTACCCTCGAACGCCTCGCCGCCGAGGCCCAGCGCAATGCGCACGGCGGGCACGGCGACGCGCTCGGAGCAACCTCTGTGGAGACGCTCACCGACGTGGCCCACGACGTGTTCGGCGGCCTTGTGGCCGAGGTGCCGGGGCGGCAGGCCGACCTGTTGCTGATGGGGTGGCGCGGCGGCTTCTCGCTCGGCAGCAGCGACTCGCCCGTGAAGCGCGTCATCCTGGACACGCCCACCGACCTCGCTATCCTCCGCGACCGGGGGCTGGGCACCGTCCGCACGATCCTGGTGCCGTGGGGAGGCGGCACGCACGCGCACTTGGGCCTCGAACTCGCCCTGCGCATCGCGCGCGCCACGGGGGCCGCGGTCCACCTTCAGCGCATCGTGCGGAGCGACGTGGACACCGCGCAGGAGCGCGCCGCGCTCGTCAAAGACGTGGCGGCCATCGTCAGCGACTACA
>JBCBNX010000036.1 GCA_039821555.1 Bacteroidota bacterium | reverse complement strand
CGTCGGTTGACGTTCGTGCCGGTGCTGAACCCGGACGGGTATGTCTACAACGAGGAGGAGGACCCGAACGGCGGGGGCTTGTGGCGCAAGAACCGGCGGGACAACGGGGACGGCAGCTTCGGGGTGGACCCGAACCGCAACTACGGCTTCGAATGGGGCTACGACAACGAGGGGTCGAGCCCAAACGGCTTCAGTGACACCTACCGAGGGGCGGGGCCATTCTCGGAGCCGGAGACGGCATCGCTGCGCGACTTCGTGGAGTCGCGGCGGTTCAGGACCACCCACAACTATCACTCGTTCTCGAACCTGCTCATCTACCCATGGGGCTATGAGCGCGACCTCTACACTGCGGACTCTGCGCGCTTCGTGGACTTCGCGGCACTGATGACCGAGGCCAACAACTACCGTGGCGGCACGGGCAACCAGACCGTCGGCTACGTGGTCAATGGCTCTTCCGACGACTGGTTCTACGGCGAGCAGGCGACGAAGGACAAGATCTACGCCTTCACGCCGGAGGTTGGCACCTTCGAGGACTTCTTCTGGCCGTTGCCCGATCGCATCGAGCCGCTCGCGCAGGAGAACCTCGACGCGAACCTGCTGCTTGCCTGGGTGGCCGGCGGCTACCCCGACGTGCGTGTCGTGGGAGTCAAGGAAACGGACCGTGCCTGCCCGCCCTGCGGCGACGGGTTCGTAGACCCAGGCGACTTTGCCGACGTGTCGGTGCGCGTCACCAACATCGGCCTGGACGACCTCGATGAGGTGGCGCTCCGCCTGACGAGCGCCACGGACGACTTCGTGCCCGTCGGAATCGGGACTGTTGGGTCGATGCCAAGCGACGGCAGCGTTGAGATCGTGCTGCAACTGGAAGTGAGCCCGGACGCGCCCCTCGGCGTGGCCGAAGGGCTCGCCATCGAACTCGACCTGAACGGTGTCATCCGGACCGTGCCCATGAACGCGCTCACCGTCGGCACGCCCACCGTGCGCTTCGAGGACCCAGCGGAGACGGTCGCCGCCTGGATCCCGAGAGGCGGGTGGGGGCGCGAGCTTGTCGCTGGCGACCCGGCCTTTTCCGACTCGCCGAACCGGGATTACAGCAACAACGCCAGTGTTTCGCTCCGACTCGTTGAGCCGCTCGACCTGTCGGACGTAGAGGCCGCGCTACTGACCTTCCGCACGCAGTGGGACATCGAGGCGGGCTATGACTATGGACAGGTGCTCGTCTCCACGGGCGGTGGCGCGTTCGAGCCCCTCGCAGGTCGCTTCACCAAACCCGGCAGCGAGTTTACCCAGCCAGCCGTCGCAGGGCTTCCGATTTATGACGGCGTACAGGCAGCGTGGGTGGAAGAAACCATTGACCTGAGCGCGTACGTCGGAGAGCCGGAGGTTACCCTCCTCTTCTCCCTCACGTCCGACGGGGGAGTGACGGGTGACGGCTGGCTCATCGACGATGTCACCGTGGTCGAGCTGGTTGACGGGACGCAGGTGGACGCCGAGGGAACGCCTGAGGTGGCCGCGCTAGAACTCGGCCCGCCCTATCCGAACCCGACCGTCGGTGGGCTGACGGTGCCGTTTGCCGTGCCCGAAGCCACCGACGTGCGTGTCGAGGTCTTCGACGTGCTCGGCCGTCGTGTGGCCGTGCTGGCCGACGAGGCGCGCACTGCAGGGACGCACGTCCTCACCTGGGATGGGCGCTCGACGGCTGGGACGATGCCCGTTGCTGGCACCTACATCGTACGGCTCTTGACCGATGACGCCGTGCGCACACAACGATTCGTCCACGTGGGGCGGTAACCACCCTGTGGGCGCTACGTTCTGCCTCGGTTGGAGTCTACCACGCAATCCGTCGGTCGGGACGGCCCTCGAACGGGAGCGACGCTGTTGGTTCGTCGAAGCCGTCGGCCCAACCGCGCGGCCCCTCGTTGGCATGCGCTTCGGTATCAACAGCAGGAGCCTCCGCGCTCTCAACGGCAGCACGCAGGGCATCCGCGTCCGCATCGACGCCGGTCAGGAGGGGGCGCTCTGGGCCGAAGCTGGGACGGGTCTCGGTGAGCCGTGTGCCCTCGAAGTAGAACGCCAGGATGTCCTCGTAGTGCCGCCCTGCCTGCGCCTGACCGCGCGCGCCATACTGGCTCATCCCGACGCCGTGCCCGAAGCCCTGGCCCGAGAACACGTACGACCCGCCTCGACGCTCAACCTCAAAGTACGTGCTGCGCACGGCCATGATGCCAAACGCTCGCGACATCGCTGCCCGGAAGGCGGAGCCGGACATCGGGGCGTTTCTGCTGCCTGAAAGGCGTACCTCGGTCACCCGACCTTCAGCGCTCCGCCGCGTGATTTCGAAGCTACGCACCGTAAACCCAGCGGCACGGCCGAGAGCCCGGTGGACCTCGCCCGCAGGCTTGGTGGTCTGCCAGCGCTCGTGGGGCGTGTTGCGGTCGTAGGGATCAGGGCGGGCGCGGAGGTAGGGAACCGGCGCGCCGCGCCACGCCGTCTCGTTGGCCGAGATGTAACCACCGTTGGACGAAGAGTAGACCGTTTCAGCGAAGCGGCCATTGTAGACGAGTACCTGGCCCGCGGTGGCGACCGCTGCAGCGCGCGTGATCTCCGTGGTACGGTCGGCACCATGGTACACCTGATCGGCCGTGTGGTCTACGAGGTCGTACGCCCCGCGCTTGCCGCGCGACCGTAGCGCATACGTGCGCGCCAGTACGGCCTGCGCTTTCACACCCTCGATCTCCTGAAACGGGTACTCGCCTGCCGTGACGCTGGCCACGTAGGCCTCCAGCGGGACCGTGTTCACAAGCCGGAGACGCCCGCGGTCATCGTCGATGGCCAGCGAGCCCTCGTAGCGGCGCGTGGTCCGTCCAGCCGAGATCGCGACCGTGCCGCCTAGTCCTGGTTCGGCACGCAGACCAAGCACGGACACCACGCGGCGCGGCAGATAAACGTAGATGCGGCCGTACTCCGACTTCAGGGTGACGCGCGTCCCGGGTTGGAGCGTCGCCACGGGCGTCCCCCCGTCGCGATCGATCAGGGTCAGTCCGGCGTCGCCCGTCAGCATGACTTCGCTCGCACGTTCGCGTTCGAGCACCCGGACTCGAACGCTCTCGCCGATGACGAGATCATCGTCGATCCTGGCGTCGCTCGCGCCGTAGGGACTGGCTGCGCTCGTGGGCGCGCTCACCACAAAGGCAAGCGCGCCCACGAGCAAGCGTAGAATCGAACCGAAACGGCGGGCACGAAGCATCGGTCTCAAGCCAGCAAGGAAGATCGAAGGGAGCGGTGTGGAATGAAGAGGGGTGTAGGCGGAAATCATGCCAGGGTGCGGTGCCGACACGCCTTGGCTGGGTCACAGACTGAGGCGGTCGCGGAGGGTGCGTGACCGGCTGCGGCTGGCCAGCACTTCGTGGCCGCCCGAGAGCAGCAGCTTGTAACGCCCGCTGAACCACGACACCATCTCCCGGATGTGATCCAGGTTGACGAGCGCCGAGCGGTGCACGCGCATGAACCGCGCTGGGTCGAGGCGCGCTTCGAGGGCGTCGAGTGGGTGCGTGACGACGTGCCGTGACACCGAAGGTGCCTCGCCCTCGTCGAGGATGTAGAGGCTCGTAAGCCCGTCTTGCACCTCAGCCGCGACGAGGCGGTGCACCGGCACGATCGTGAAGCGGTCGCGCCCCGGGAGCGATAGCTGGCGTAGGTAGTCCGCCTCGTCAGTCGCAGTCTGGGCAGGGTCGGGTTGCGCTCGCTCCTCCAGCGTTTCGAGGAGGTCCGCAACGCGGTCCACGTAGGCGGCCCGGGCATCCACAGAGGCGCGGTCGGTGGCACGGCTCTCCACGCGGGCGATGGTTTCTGCCAGCCGCTCCGCCTCGACGGGCTTGAGGAGGTAGTCCACCGCGCTTGCTCGAAACGCCTCAACGGCGCGGTCGTCGTGCGCCGTCACGAACACGACCTGGGGGCGTGGCGGGGCGAGCCGCTCCACCACAGCAAACCCGTCCAGGCCGGGCATCTGGATGTCGAGGAAGAGCACGTCGATGGGCGCGCTCGACTGTTGTGCACGGGTGACCAAGTCAAGGGCATCCACGCCGTCGGCGGCCTCGCCCACGAGCGCTAGGCGCCCAGCCTCAACGAAGGGCGTGAGTTGGCGGGTCAAGCGTTGCCGGGCGAGCGGCTCGTCGTCAACGAGGAGGGTGCGAAGCGGGGTGGGGGCGTCAGCCATGGGTGGGAGTCGGGGCGGGCGTCGATGGAAGTGGAAGGCGAAGGGTGGCCGTCGTCCCGATACCCGGAGCGCCGTCTACCCGGAGCAGGTCGTCGCGGTCATAGAGCTGCCGGAGACGGTCGTGCACGTTGCTCAGGCCAACCCCGTAGAACGATGTCGGGTCGTCGGATCCGAGCGGAGGCGCGAGGCCAACACCTGTGTCCGAGACTGACACGACGAGGTGTTCTCGGACGTGACCGTCTCCCCTAAGGGCCGCCGCCTCGGAAGGCTCCAGGCGGGCGTGCACGGTCACGCTTCCGCCGCCGCGCTGCTTCTCGATGCCATGCTTGACCGCGTTCTCGGCGAGCGTTTGCACGGCAAAGGCCGGGACGGCATGGTCCAGCAGCGCGTCCGGGATGGCGACGTCCACGGTGAGGCGGTCGCCAAAGCGTGCTTGCTCCAAGGTGAAGTACTCACCCACCAGTCGGAGTTCGTCGCGCAGGGGGACGAACGGTTGGCCGCTTGTCGTCAGCACGTAGCGGAAGATGCGGGCTAGGCGCTCAACGTTGGCTTCCGCCTCTTTAGGCCGCTCGGCGATAAGTGCCGCAATGGTGTTGAGCGCGTTGAAGAGGAAGTGCGGGTTGATCTGCGCGCGCAGAGCAGTAAGCTGCGCCTCAGCGTGCTGGCGGACGAGCGCGTTCTCCCGGGCCACGAGCCGCAGGCGTTCGAGCGCGAGCGCGAGCTGGGCGGCGAGAGCCTTCAGCTGCTCCACATCGTCGAGGCTGTAGACGGTGCGGCGGGCGCGCTTCCGTCCGAGCACGAGCATGCCAAGTGGTTCAGTATTGCGCGCGTCGGCCACGACCGGCACCGCGAGCGAGAGCCCAAGCGACCGCAGCCGTGCATCGTCGTCCGGAGGTAAGTCCCGCTCGTTCAGCTCAGGGTTGCGGGTCCACACGAGAGACGGGTCGCCCGGACTACGCAGCAGATCTTCGAGGTGGCTCCGGTCGAAAAACGGCGGGCGGCGCTGGAACGAACCTTCGAGCCAGTCCGTGTCGGGCGCTTCTTCCTCGCCCTCAAGATTGCGGAGAAACACGGCCAGGGACGAGACACCGAGCGCTTCGCCCACCTCCTTGGCCGTTTCGTCAGCGAGGCGTTGAGCCTGCAAGAGGTGGCGCACACGTTCGCTGAAACGGTCGAGTCGCCGCCGGGCACGCTGGCGTTCGGTGAGCAACAGCGTGCCCAGCTTGTCGCGCAGCAATCGGCCTACCAGACCCACGCCGAGCAGCAGGACCAGGAGCCACAGGCCCACCACCAGCGAGGGGACAGGCGCCACGTCATAGAGGCGGCGTAACCCTTCCAGGCCGCCCACGAACGCGAAAAACAGCAGGCCAAGCCCCGCAGCCACGGTCAGGCCACGGGGCAGCACATCCGTCTTGCCATACCGCAGCGTCGCGGCGGTAACGAGGCCGACCGGCATCAATGAGAGGACCTGCACCGCCACGACGAGCCAGCCCGCGCGCAGATCAGTCACCGCGTCGGCGTCTGGTAGCCCGCGCAGCGCAAAGAACGCGCCCGCTGCGGCCACGATGAACACGACCAGGCTGCCCGCCCGGCTCCAACCCAGCGAAACAGCTGGCAGCACATCGTCATCGCCGGAGCGCGCTCGCAGGAACGACAGCCCCGTGGCCACCGCTACGTAGCAGCACACGTAGAACAGCGTCGGGGCGACGAGCGCCTCCATCGTCACCGGCCCCACCACGCCCACGAGCGCGTCGAGGAGCACGCCGACCATGAGCACCCCGCCCGGCAGAAAAACGAGCCAGCGGAGGCGACGAATCACGCGGTCGCGCACCGCACCGAGCACAACGAAGAGCAAGACCGCAGGAAACGCGATCCAGCCCGCTAGTGATACGACCGTGATGACGCGAAACGTCAGGGTGTAGCCTGGGTTCAGCGGCGGGCCGACGACGGTGAGCAAGCCGAGGCGGAGCCCGTGCCCCACAGCCCACACCGTCGCCGCGATCAGCAGCGCGACGGCGCCCCATGTGCGCCGTGACCGTACCGTCAGCGGGGCCACGATCCCCAGCGCCAGCACCGTCAAGAATGCGGCGATGGCGAAGCCCCAGAGCGATACCTGCCACAGCGCGCCTGAGAGCGGGTAGACGAACGTCGGGTAGCGGGTGAGCGGGATGTCGAGGCGAATCGGGACGCCGCCACGGCTGACACTGACGGGCACGACGGCACCAGGGGGGAGTCCCGCGACGGCCCCCTCCACATCGTCGGCGCTGAAAAACTGCATCCCATCAAGCGTGAAGAGCACATCGCCCACGCGTAGCCCTGACGCGTAGGCGGTCCCACGCGGGTCCACGTAGGCCGCCACAATCTCGCCGTCGCGGTCCGACCAGCGCGCCCAGTCGAAGCCGCGCGGCGGGGCGGCCTCCATCGGCGCTCCGACGAGCCGCGACACCTCTAGCCAGTCCATCACGAGCGTGCCGACCGGCAGCAGCGTCGCCAGCGGCAGCACGACCACGGCGAGGCGCAGCAGCCAGCGAGACGGCACGTTGGTGGACGAGGGCATGAGCAGGCAAGGAGGCAGTACGCCCAGAAGGTACGCTTGCCTGCGTCTGCTCCTGAGCTACGCGGAAGTCTCCAGCACGACCCCGTCGCGCCCGGCGAGGCGCTGCATGCCGCGCATGACCTCCGGGGTGGGGTCGACCACGGCGGTGCGGCTGCGCAGGCGGACGGGGCGGGGGACGGCCGGGTGCGCTACCTCGAAGTAGAGCTTCTTCTCGCCGCGGTTCTGCTCGCACAGGTGCGCGAACGCCTCCAACTCTTCGGCGTCTGTCGCCTCGGCGTCGAGACGGATTGTGATGGCTTTGACGAGTTCATCCCGGACGCGCCACATCGGGAGCAGGTCACGCGCGATGAGCTTCAGCCCGCCGCGGTTCTCGGCCTTGCCGCGGATGAGCAGCACCTCGTCTACCTTCAGGAGGTGCTGGTGCTTCTCGAATGTGTTGGAGAAAAGGACCACCTCGCACGCGCCCTCGGTGTCCTCGACGGAGAGGAACGCCATCGGGCGGCCTGATTTGGTCGTGCGCCGCGTGACCTCGGTGACGATCCCGCAGACGGAGGCGTCGCTGCCCTCCTGCACGTGCTCGGTGTCGCTGAGGTTGACCGACGAGAAGGTGCGCGCCTCCGCGGCGTAGTCGTCGAGCGGGTGGCCGGAGACGTAGAACCCGATCAGGTCGCGTTCCTCGCGGAGCTTCTGGCCGCGCCCCCATGGCTCCACCATCGGCAGCGCCGGCTCAAAGTCGGACCCGCCAACGCCTTGCTCGCCGAAGAGCGACGACTGCCCGGCAGCCTCGTCGGCCTGCGCCTTCTGCGCGTACTGCCAGGCGAGGTCGACGGCCTGCACGAGTTGCGCGCGGTGGCCTTCGAGGCTGTCGAGCGCCCCGGCTGCTGCGAGGGCTTCCACGGTGCGTTTGCCGACGGTCCGGAGGTCGAGCGCCTTGCACATCGTGAAGATCGACGTGAAGCGCCCGTCTTCCTTCGTGCGCCCGTTCTCGATGGCTTCGACGGCGCCGTGCCCTACGCCCTTGATTGCGCCGAGTCCGAAGCGGATGCAGTGTTTCCCGTTGACGGTTTCCACGGTGAAGTGGTCGCGCGAGGTGTTCACGTCCGGCGGCAACAACTCGATGCCCGCCGAGCGCGTCGCGTCGAGCGCGATGGCGAGCTTCTTCGAGTCGGCCATTTCCGTGGTCAGCACGGCCGCCATGAACTCGGCGGGGTAGTGCGCCTTGAGGTACGCCGTGTGGTAGGCGACGACGGAATAGGCGGCCGAGTGCGAGTTGTGGACGATCAGCCCGTCGGCGACAAAGTTGTGGTCGTGCTCAACGGTGAGATCGTAGGTGTCGCGCTCGCCCATCGGCGTGATCGCGACGACCTCGTCCCAGTACACATCGCTCTCGGCGACAGCGGCGAGGCGCTCCGAAGCAAAGAAGCGAGCGAGCTTGGCAATGGTGGCCCGTCGGAAGCCCCGCTTGCCCTTCGAGCCGGATCCGTAAAACTCTTTGACCGAGACGCCCGCCTGCGTTTCGAGCGCAGTCCACGTCAGCCCGAGTTCCTGCCGCTCTTCGTTGACCCACGCGCGCACGTCGGCAGGGATGGTGTCCTTGCTCGTCAGCCCACGTGTGGTGGAGGCAGCATAGCGTCGGAGTTCGTCAACGTGTGCATCGCGCCCGACGATGTGCGGCGCGATTACGTCCAGAAAGCGGGGCAGTGTGCCCTCGCCGAGGAGGTGGACCGTGTAGCCCGGCCGCTCCGTGCCCCGGTACTTGAACACCTTCGCTTTGACGCGGCTCACCAGCCCGAGGCGCAGCAGCAGCGTCTGCACGTCGCGCGCCAATTGCTCCGACGACGTGGCGTAGTACGGCGTGTGGTTCGTCCGGTTGGCGATGAAGCCGTCTCCCGCCCAGAGCCGCCCGAGGAAGAGCGCGAGGTCGGCGTCGCACAACGAGAAAACCTCGGCAGGGACATACTTCGCATCGGCTCTCTTGCCGAGGAGGCCGAGCCGTTCGGTCCAGCGGAATGCGCCCGAGCGCGTTGGAGCCTGGACCTTGACGCCGCGCTTATTCCACGGTGGCGTGCTGCCGAACCGCGCGTCACGCCCTGTGTTCGCGGCGACTTCGAGGCGACCGTTCTTCCGTTCGTCAATGCGTGCGACCGTGTTCGGAAACTGGCCGATGGCGCTGGCATAGTCCTCAACGAGCGTGCGGTCGTTGCCGTAGAAGTAGAGCGTGGACGGGTGGCAGGTGTTGCCTATCGCGATCAGCCCGGCGAGCGCGATGAGTTCGTGTTCGGGCCACGAGGCATCCGTCTCGACCGAGAGCACACGCGGCGCGGCGATGCGGTCGCCCGGCGCGAGGTTCTGCAGGTTCGTCCAGCCGCCGAGCGTGCGGAACGGGTGGTTGCCCGTCGCCACAATGCGCTTGCCGAGGGATGTAGTGAGTTCGTAGACCGGCTTCACGCCGTTCCACACCACGTTCTCCACACGGCGTGGCACGAGCCGGCCCGTGTCGTCGAGCGCGTGGATCGTGAATGGCGCGACGATCAGTGCGTCGCGCTGGTCAAAGAGGTCGCCGACCGTTGTGCGCGCCCCCGTGGCAGCATCGTGGACCTCCGTCTCGGCCACAACGCACTTGTTGAACCCATAGCCCGCGAACTTCGCCATCATGTCGAAGACCTCGTTGGCCTTCTCTGCGGGCACACCCTTCTCGGCGGCACCATCGACGAAGATGACGCGCTGCTTGTCCATCTCGGACTGCTTCTTCTTGCCCATCGCGCGGCGCAGCAGGTCGGCCCCGCCGAGCGTGTAGCCGCCCATCACCTGCGCCATCTGCATCACCTGCTCCTG
>JBCBNX010000035.1 GCA_039821555.1 Bacteroidota bacterium | reverse complement strand
CGGGCGGCGGGGTCGGTGGCGGCCTCGTCGGCCAGCCAGGTCGCGGCCACGGCCGCCCCATCGGATACGGCCGCCCTGTCGGGCAGCGAGACGCCGAGGAGGTCTTCGATCGAGAGGACTGTCACGCCGGACGGCACCCGCTCGGCCACGGCTGAGAGCGAGCCCGCGCTCGCGAGCACCGTCTGCACGCCAGCGTCGCGCACCTGCTCGGCCCAGCGCGCGGCCGGGTCCTCCAGGCTCAGCGGCACGTAGGCCCCGCCGGCGCACCACACGCCCAGCAGGGCGGCGAAGAGCTCGGGCGAGCGCGCACCCGCCACGCCGACGACGGTCTCTGCCAGCGGGGCTGCTGTCTGCGGGGCCTCCGCCAGCGGGGCCGCTGCCGACAGGGCTGCTGCCAGCGGGGCGGTCGCCAGACCCGAGGCGAGGCGCTCGGCGCGGGCCACGAGGGCGCCGTAGGTGACGTGCAACGGCCGCGCGCCAGGCTCGCTCAGGGTGCCCTGTTGACTCAGAGCGACGGCGTCGGGGCGGGCGGCGGCCTGCTCGGCGACGAGGCCCGCGGCCGTGCGCTCGAGCGGGTAGCCCCGCTCGGTCGCGTTCCACGCGGCCAGCGGCACCGGGGCGAGCGGCAGCGCCGCGAGCGGGCGCCCAGCGTCGGTGGCGAGGGCCGCGAGCAGCGCCTCGTAGTCGGCCAGGAGGCGGCGGGCTGTCGAGGCGGTGTAGAGGTCCGTGTCGTACTCCACCACCGCTGCGAGCCCCTGGGCCGTCTCGACCACCTCGAGTTCGAGGTCGAACTTGGCCGTCGGCTCGTGCGCGTTGAGCATCGAGACATCGAGCTGAGCGAGGCGCTCCGCAGCCTGCCCCGTCTCGCGTTCGAGACGCGCACCCAGGTAGCTGAACATGACCTGAAAGACCGGAGAGCGACTGAGATCGGGTGGGATCTCGAGCGCCTGTACGACTCGCTCGAAGGGCACCTCGCCGTGGGACCGCGCAGCGCCCACCGTGGACTGGACCTGCTGCAACAGGTCTACAAACGACGCCTCGGGGCTCGACTGCACACGCAAGACCAACGTGTTGACGAAACACCCGAGCAAGGGATAGAGATCGGAATGGGTGCGCCCCTCCTCTGGGGTACCAATAGCCACATCCCACCGATCTGCGAGGCGGGCAAGCAGCACATAGAATGCGGCCACCAGCACGACATACAAGGTGACATGCTCTCGTTTGGCGAGCGCGTGCAGCGCGTCCAGGAGGTGGCGCGGTAGCGTGACGCCCTCCCTCGTGCCCGCATTGCGTTGGACAGCCGGACGCGGAAAATCGGTGCTGATGGACAGGGGCGTGAGCCCTGCCAAGTGCCGGCGCCAATACACAAGCTGATCCGCAACCGCCGATTCTTGAAGCCGCGTGCGCTGCCAGACCGAAAAGTCAGCGTACTGGAGCGAGAGTGGATGAAGGTGTGGTTCCTCCCCGTTCGCGAGAGCTGTGTAGGTCTGCGTAAGCTCGTGCATGAACACCTCCGCCGACCGTGCGTCGGTGACGATGTGGTGCATGCACAGCGAGAGCACGTGACGCTGCGGCGCCTCGCGAATCAGGAGGGCGCGCATGACACGGCCGCCCTTCAAGTCGAAGGGGCGCGTTGCCTCGGCCTCGGTGTGGCGCGTGGTCTCGCGCCGACGGTCCACCTCAGGCAGACCTGAGAGATCGACGATGGGCAGGGCGCAGGGTTCGGGCGGCTGGACGCGCTGGACGGGCCCTTGCTCGCCGAGGCGATACGACGTTCGCAGAATCTCGTGCCGCGCAACGATGTGCGACAGCGAGGCCTGAAGCTTCGACGCCGCCAAGTCGCCTTCCAAGCGGAGCACCGTCGGCACGTGGTAGGCGATGCCGTCAGGGTCGATCTCCTGGAGGAACCACAGCCGCTCCTGCGTGAACGAGAGCGGGAAGTCTTGTGTGCGGTCCACGAGACGCTGAGGCGCCGCCGGAGCGACCTCGACCTGAGTCGCCCGCAGCATCGCGATGAGGTCCTCGCGCACGTCTCCGATCTCCTGGCGGAGCGCGGGCGTGAGCGCCCCGGAGGGAGCCTTGCAACGTAGCCGGTCGCCATCCACCCACACGTCGATGTCGCGGGCTTGCAGACGTTTGAGCAGGGTCGTAGCCGTCGTCATAGCTCCACGTCGACTCGGTCGTCTTCGACGCCGTCCGCGACCGCCAACTGGCGATGCTGGGCCACGCGTAGCGTGTCCACGAGGTCAGCGAGTTGCTCAATCGTGGTCGCCTCATAGAGGCTGCGCAGCGGGAGTTCGAGCCCGAAGGCCTCTCGGATCTTGGCCACGAGCCGTGTCGCCAAGAGCGAGTGCCCCCCCAGCTCGAAAAAGTTGTCGTGCACGCCGATGTCTTGTATGCCGAGGAGGTCCTCCCAGATGGCTGCTGCGTCGCGCTCCGTGTCGGTTCGAGGGGCGACATAGTCCACCCGCATCGACGGCCGCGCATACTGGGGCGGCTCGGCGCCCTGGTCCTCGGCCTCGGGGTCGGTGCCGGTGACCCACTGGCGACGGCGGGCTTCGAGGGGCCCCGTAGACACCACGACCTGTGGCGTGGAGCCCAGCGCCAGCACCCGCTCGAACGCGGCGCACGCCTCGTCGGCGGTCATGGCGAAGGCGTCCATGCTGCTCTGGGGCTGATCGCCTGAGGTGGCCTCCACGTCGGGGAATTCCGGCCAGCCATCCCACGAGGCGCTGATCCAAGGGACCTTGCCATCGCGGGACTGCTGCGCTGCGAACGCGTCCAGCATCGCGTTGGCGGGCGCGTAGGCTCCGAAGCCCAGGCCACCAAGCACGGCCGCGTTCGACGAGAAGAGCACGCACACGTCGAGGTCGGCCCCGCGGAGCGCTGCCGCGAGCGCGCGGGCGCCCTGCACCTTGGCGTAGAACTGCTCGTGCACATCGTCCAGGGTCAACGCGTCCAGCGTTCGCTCGCTGGAGGCCGCCCCCGAGACGGCAGCGGCGTGCAGCACGCCGTCTACGCGACCGAACCGGTCCCGGGCTTCCGATAGAACACGACGCACGTCCTGCTCGGAGCCGACGTCACCGACCACGACCATCGGCTGCCCGCCTGCCTCCTCGATGCGACGCAGGCCCTCAATCCGACGCCGCAGCCACGGATCGGACGAGTCGTGGCGGAGGGCCTCCCACGCCTCTCGATGGGGCACCTCGCTGCGACTCATGAGCACCACGTTGGCCTCGAACTCGCGCACGAGGTGGCGCGCCAAGAGCAGGCCGACATCGCCAAGGCCACCGGTGATGAGATACGTTCCCTGCGGCCGAATGAGCCCACTGCGTTCCGACGAGGGTACCGGCTCATAGGAGCGCACCCAGCGCCGCGCGCCGCGATACGCCACGAAGCGGGCCCGATCTGGCGGCGCGACGAGTTCTGCGAGCCAAGCGCTGCGCGGCACGGACGCCATGTCGAGGCAGCGAACGTGCAGGTCCGGGAGTTCCTGCGGCACGACCAGCGAGAGGCCCGCCAACGCGTAGCTCTCGGGTACAATCGCCGAGACGCCGTCGTCGTAGAGCCCAGGTGTGACCAAGTCCAGCGTCAACGAGCGATTTTCCTGAAGGACGCTGTGCCACCCGACACGGATGAGCGCCTGAATGAGGCGGAACACGCTTGCGTGGCGCGCACTCACGGGCTGCGAGGCGGCGTCTTCCGCCGGGGTCGTCCAGGCATACACGATTCGGTCTGGACGGACGCCCTGTGCCTCTAGCTCAGCGAGCAACGACACGTAATGCCCGTCCTGATCCGGGGCGAACCTGTAGGCCCGCCACGGATGCCCCTCGACGACTTCGAGTTGGCGGCACGACGGATCCGCATGGACCGCCACCACGGCATGGCCCGCTGCTGCCAAGTCATCGGCTAGCTGGGCCGCGGGCCCCTCCTCCGGCACGAAGAGCAGCCACTGTTCGGGGGCGTGCTGCGCGGCATCGACGGGCGAGGGCGAGGCCGGAGCCGTCTGCCGCCACGAGGGCAGATAGAGCCAGCGGTCCACGTCGTGCACCTTCGACGCGGGAAGCAAGGCTGATGCCGAGGCGTCCAGAGGCTGCGGCTCGATCCAGTAGCGTCGCCGCTCGAAGGGATACGTAGGAAGCGGCACGCGGCGGCGGCGCTCCCCAGCGTAGTAGGCCGCAGGGTCGTACGAGACCCCTTCCTGCCACAGCTGGCCGAGCGTGGCAAGCGCGTGCTCGTCGTCCGGCGTGTCTTCGCGCGGATGCGGCAGCGACGTGTGGAAGGAATGGTGCGGGCGGCACGTCGCCTGGAGACGACCCAGCGAGGTCAGCACGCGGCCCGGCCCGGACTCGAGGACCAAGACGTCGCCCTTCTGGAGCACCGAGTCGATCGCCTCAGAGAATCGTACCGTCTGGCGCAGGTGCCGCACCCAATAGTCTGCAGACGCCAGGTCGTCCCCGGCGGCCCAGGTTCCCGTGACGCTCGACGCGATGGGTCGGGTCGGCGGCCGGAAGTCGACGGTGCGAGCGCGGCGGGCGAACCGCTCCAGGATCGCGTCGATCGCGGGGGAATGGGCAGCCACGGGGACGTGCAGGAACCGCACGTCGGCCCCCTCGGCTTGCAGTCGCTCGGCGAGGTCGTTGATCGAGGCCACCGGCCCCGATAGGGTGCAGAGATCGGGCGCGTTGATCCCTGCGACGGCACACGTGGGGTCCAGCATCGGCTGGACCGACTCCGCCGCTCGGTCGACGCCGATCATGGTACCGGGCGGGAGCGTCGCGAAGAGTTCGCCGCGGAGCTGCACCAGCGCCAGCGCGTCCTCGATGGAGAGCACGTCGGCGATGCAGGCGGCGGCGTACTCGCCGAGGCTGTACCCGATCAGTGCGGCGGGCTCGATGCCCCAGCTGATCCACGTTCGCGCTAACGCGACTTCGACGGCCACCAACGCTGGATGTGCCAGACTGGAATCACCGATGGGTTCACGCTGGTCTGGCGTCTCGGCCGGGAACAGCGTTGCGCGGAGGACCTCCGGGTCCGAGTGCGCGGCGATGCACCGATCTAGCTCCGCCCGGAAGCGCGGCTCTGCTGCATAGAGCGCCCGCGCCATGTTCGTGTGCTCCGCACCGGCCCCCGGAAACGCAAAGACCACATCGCGATGCCGACGCTGCTCGACGCGCGTCCGTACGCGGCCAGGCGTACGGTTTCGCAGCAGCGAGACGGCCTCCTCTCGGTGTCCGCAGACCAGCGAGCGCCGCACGGGGAACCGCTCGCGGCCGACCGCAAGCGTGTGGGCGACGTCCGCCAGCGGCACGTCCGAGTTCTCCAGGGCCGAGGCGAGCCGGTCCGTGGCCGCTTCGAGGGCCGTCTCGGTCATCGCAGAGAGCCGGAGCACGTGCCGTGGCCGTCCCGGGTCAGACTTCGGAATGGGCGGCGCCTCTTCCAACAGCGCGTGCGCGTTGGTGCCTCCGATCCCGAACGAGCTGACGCCCGCCCTGCGCGGCGTAGCCGTGGTCGGCCACGGTTGTAGCGTCGTCCCCACCACGAAGGGGCTCGATTCGAGGCCGAGCTTCGGGTTGGGCGTGCTGAAATGGAGGCTGGGCGGCATCACGCCGTGATGGAGCGCAAGCGAGGCCTTGATGAGCCCCGTCACCCCCGCCGCAGCGTCCAGGTGCCCCACGTTTGTCTTCACCGACCCGAGCGTGCAGTACCCGACGCCTGGCGTCCCGAGCCCGAAGGCGCGCTTCAGCGCGGCGACCTCGATGGGATCCCCGAGCGGTGTCCCCGTGCCGTGCGTCTCCACGTAGCCCACCGTGCGCGCGTCCACATCGGCGAGGGCATGCGCGAGCGCGATCACCTCCGCCTGGCCGTCGACGCTCGGAGCCGCGTAGCCGACCTTCGCGTCCCCGTCGTTGTTCACGGCGATGCTCCGGAGGACGGCATAGACGGTGTCGCCATCGGCCAGGGCATCCGAGAGGCGCTTGAGCACCACCACGGCCACCCCCTCGCCGGAGATCGTCCCCCCTGCCTGTTCGTCAAAGGCGCGGCAGTGCCCGTCAGGCGAGTGGATGCCGCCCTCGACGTAGTAGTAGCCCAGCCCCCGCGCCGCCCCCATGGTGGCGCCGCCCGCGAGCGCCACGTCGCAGCCGTAGCCGACGAGGCTCGTGTAGGCCAGATGCGTCGCCACGAGCGAGGTCGAGCACGCCGTCTGGACGCTCAGGCTGGGTCCGCGCAGCCCGAGCTTGTACGAGACCTGCGTAGCTAGAAAGTCTTTGTCGTTGAGCAGGGCAAGCTGAAACTCACTCAGGTCGGCGAGCCGAGCCGGGTTGTTCAACAAGTTGCGCAGGAGGTACTGATTCGCTCCCATCCCAGCGAACACGCCGACGGGCATCGCGGGCGCACGTCGTCCGTATCCGCTGTGCTCCAGCGCCTCCCAGGCACACTCCAGGAACAGGCGCTGCTGCGGGTCCATCGCCTCGGCCTCACGCGGCATGACCCCGAAGAACTCGGCATCGAACTGGTCGACGTTCTCGAGGTGTGCGCTGCGACGCACGTAGGTCGGGTCACGCAGCACATGCTCGGGCACGCCGGCCTCGCGCAGTTCGTCCTCGCTGAGCGTGCGAATCGACTCGACCCCGGCACACAGGTTGTCCCAGAACGCTTCTACGCTGGCGGCTTCTGGGAACCGCCCGGCAAAGCCGACCACGGCCACGGCCGCGGGGTCGGCGGCGATGTCCGGTGGGGCTGCTCCATATGCGTTGTCGTGAGACGCCATCATGGTTTGGGTCGGGGTACACGGGCGCGAAGGGCAGCGCGTTGCCGCCGTGCTCGCTCACCCACGGCCTCCAGAGGCGACTCCTCGGGCACGGGCCGTGCGAGCGAGGACGCCAAGGCGTGGACCGTGGGATACTGGAAGAGGTCGACGATTTCGAGCGCGACACCGAGTTCGTCCTGGAGGCGACGGTGCATCCGTACTGCCAGGAGCGAGTGCCCGCCGATATCGAAGAAGTTGTCGTAGCGACCCACCTGATCGCGCTCCAGCAGCTCCTCCCAGATCGCGGCAATGCGGTGTTCCAGGCCGCTCGCTGGTGCCTCGTAGGCAACCGCGCGTTCGGTGCCTGGCACGGGCAGCTTGGCTACATCGAGCTTGCCGGACGGTGTCTGCGGCAGCGCCTCGATGGGCACGATCACATCGGGGATCAGATAGGCCGGCAGTCGCTGCCGCAGCCATTGGCGGACGCCTTCCACGTCGTGCGATGCGTCCTTATCGAGCACCACATACGCGAGCAGACGCAGGCCGTCGAGGGATCCGCTGGAGACGGTCACGGCGCAGGCCGTCACACCTGGAGCCCCGCGCAACACCGTCTCGATCTCTCCAGGCTCCACGCGGTGACCCCGCAGCTTGACCTGGCGATCGGTCCGGCCCAAATAGACCAGGTTGCCGTCTTGGGTCCACCGTGCCCGGTCGCCGGTCCGGTACATCCGCGCTCCGGGCTCGCCGCTGAACGGGTCTGGGACGAAGCGCGACGCCGTGCGTCGAGGCTGGCCGATGTAGCCCATCGCCAAGCCGTTGCCTCCGAGGTAGAGCTCGCCGGGCATGCCTGGAGCCGTCGGGCGGTCCTGGGCGTCCAGCACGAAGGTTCGGACATGAGCGAGAGGACCGCCGATGGGCACGCCCTCGGCTCTCGTGGCTGTCTCCACGTAGGTCGTAGCCACCACGGTGGCCTCGGTGGGCCCGTACGAGTTGAGAAGCTGTACAGTGCCGCCTCCGTGCAAACGCGGTGGCTGCCAGAACGCGGCGTCCGCGCGCTCGCCTCCGATGATGACGAGCCGGAGTGAGGCTGGGAAAGACGCGCCCGTCCGCTGTGCCTCCTCAGCCAAGATGTGCCAGTAGGCCGTTGGCAGGCTCCAGACGCTCACCGCGTGCCGTGCGCTCTCCTCGTGGAAGCTCGCCGCGGTCCTCGTCGAGCGCTCTGAGCGCACGATGAGCGTGGCCCCATTGGTGAGCGCTCCAAAGACCTCCTCCACGCTCGCGTCGAAGCTCGGTGAGGCAAACTGGAGCACGCGATCTGCGCTCGTCAGGCCGTACGCCGACCGGATAGACCGAGCATAGTGCGCAGCCGCTCGGTGCGACACCTCGACGCCTTTGGGCGTGCCCGTGGACCCCGACGTGTAGATGACGTAGGCGCCTTGCTCTGGATGCACGGGGCCTTCCTCTTGCCGCTCAACGCCACTCTGCTCCTCCAGGCTCGCGGCCGTGAGATGAACAGCGAGGACGGGGCAGGCTATGCCTGGATGGCTGGCGAGGTCCCGAGTTGCGGCATCGGTGAGCACGGCAGCGATGCCGGCGTCTTCCATCATGAAGGCGAGACGCGCCTCCGGGTAGGCCGGGTCGAGCGGGACGCAGACGCCACCGCTCTTCATCACCCCCAAGTAGGCGGCGGTGAGCGCGGCCGACCGGCCTCCAAACAGGCCGATGCGAGGCCCCTGCCCCAGGTCCATCGTGCGAATCTGACGGGCCAGCCCACTGGACGCGCGATCCAGCGCGTCATACGTGAGGTAGTGCCCGTCCTCAACCACGGCGACCGCATCCGGGTGGGTGTCGACCCAGACAGCGATTTGGTCGGGCAGCGACGGGAGAGACTCGTGCTCTAGCGCCTTGACCTCTCCGCTCCAGGGTCCGAGAACCCGCGCCGCGTCTGCTGGCGCTGCCAGGGTGTGCTCGGCGAGCGGTGCATCCGGGTTCGCGGCCACCTGCTCCAAAACAAGCTCGTACGTGCGCAGGAGGCTCTCGATCGTAGCCGGTTCGAACAGATCCGTCAGGTACTCCAGCACCACCGAGAGGCCTCGTGAGCCCTCCGTCAGCGCGAGCGACAGATCGAACATCGCGGTGGTCTGCGGCACCTCGAAGGGTGCGACCCTCAGTGCCTCTTCGACCACCTGCTCGTTCGCGGCCGTCCGAACGGCCGCATGTTCGAAGCTGAACATCACCTGGAAGAGCGGGTGCCGCCCCAGGTCGCGAGCCGGCTTGAGTTCCGTCACGAGGCGCTCGAACGGGACATGCCGATGATCGTGGGCCTCGAGGACCCGCTCGCGAACGCGGTTCAGGACCTCGTTGAAGGTGTGCGCTCCATGCAGGTCGGTACGGAGCACCAGCGTATCCGCGAAGAAGCCGACAAGCTGTTCCAGCGCAGGCTCCTCGCGTCCCGAAAGGGGGCTACCGACGGTGATGTCTTCTTGCCCTGTGTAGCGCGCCAGCAGCACCTTGAAGGCCGCGAGGTACAACATATACGGCGTGACGCCCGCTGCCTGCGCGATCTCGGAGAGCTTCTCCGCGAGGGCTACGGGCAGAATGATCTCTTGGGTGGCCCCTTCGTCGCGTTGGAGCAGCGCGCGTGGATGATCTACCGGAAGGGCGAGTGTAGTGATGTCCTTCAGCCGCTCCCGCCAGTATTCGATCTGGTCGTCTAGCGTGCTTCCGTGCAACCACCCTCGCTGCCACGCTGCGTAGTCGCCGTACTGAATGGGTAGCAGCGGCAGAGCGTGCTCTTCAGCCGCATATCCGGCGACCACTTCCTGGACGAGGACGTCCAATGACCACGCATCGGAAATGATGTGGTGCATGGTGACGAGCAAGACGTGCGTCTCGTCGGAAAGGCGCATCAGGCCGATCCTGAACGCAGGGTCGGCTTCGAGGTCGAACGGAAGCCGTGCCTCTCCGAGCGCCAAGTCCAGCGCGACCGACTCGCGTCGCGACGCGTCGAGGCCCGTCAGATCGACGACGGGCAAGACGGGTTCGTCTTCCACGACGACGACGTGGGCACCGGATGGCCCCTCGACAAAGCGGGACCGCAGTGTTTCGTGCCGGGCAAACACCTGCGCAAAGCTCTTGCGTAGGCGCTCGACCGAGAGCGGACCATCCAGACGTAGCGCTACGGGAAGGTTGTAGGCGATGCTGTCCGGCGCCATCTGGTGCAGAATCCAGAGCCGTTCCTGCGCGAACGAGAGCGGGGTTGGCTCCTCGACGCTCAACGCGCGCGGCTTCAGCGCTGGCCGGTCTGTTGCAGCGCCGCTTCGACGCAGCCGCTCAAGAACGGCTGCGGAGCCCTCGATGGTCGGATGCTCGAAAAGGGTTCGTACTGGGAGGTCGACACCGAGTATCTGACGAAGCCTGGAGACCACCTGCATGGCGAGCAGGGAGTGCCCTCCCAGCCCAAAGAAGTCCGCCTCCCGGCTCACCCGCGCCGAACGGCCCAGCACCTCCCGCCACACCCCCTCCACCACACGCTCCACCGCCGTCCGCGCCGCCACATACGTCCCCGACGACGCCTCCGGCGCTGAACCCCCGGCCTGCGCCGCCAGCCCCCGCCGGTCCACCTTCCCGTTCGCCGTCGTCGGCAGCGCGCCCACCGCCACCAGCCGCCCCGGCACCATGTACCCCGGCACCTGCTCGCGCACCGCACGCTCCACCGCCACCATGTCGATCTCGTCCGCTCCCGCCACGAAGCCCGTGAGCCCGCCCTCGCTCCACACCACCGCCGACGACGACACCCCCGGGGCCCCCAACAGCGCCGCCTCCACCTCGCCCACTTCCACCCGGTGCCCCCGCACCTTCACCTGTCCGTCCTCACGCCCCTCGTACACCAGACGACCATCGCCCAGCCGCCGCACCACGTCTCCCGTCCGGTAGAGCCGCGCGCCCGCCGCCCCGCTCAGCCCGTCCGGCACGAACGCCGCTGCCGTCGCCCGCGCTGCACCCACGTACCCACGCCCCACACCGACGCCGCCCACGTAGAGCTCGCCCACGGCACCCACCGGCACCTCGCCGCCCACCACCGCCTGCGCCGCCACGGCGCGCACACCGCTCACGCCCGAGTTCGTCGCCACGCCCGTCTCGCCCGCGCCGAGCGCGCCGGTCCCGAGTGCGCCCACGCCGAGCACGTAGAGCTGCGTGTTCGGCAGCGCCGACCCGATCGCCGCCGTCCCCGCCGCCGCGCTCACCGCCGCCGCGTCCCGCGCTACCTGACTCAGCACCGACGACGCGTCTGGCGCCGCTGCCTGCCTCTCCGCGTCCCCCACCACCTCGTGCGTCACGTCGTCCGAGCACTCCGTCGGCCCGTACGCGTTCAGCAGCCCCACCCGCGAGAGCCCTGCGGCCTCCCACGCGTCCACCACCGCCGACCACCGCTGCGCGAGCGCCTGCGGCAAGCCTTCGCCCGTCGAGAGCAGCCACCGCAGCCCCGAGAGCCCGCGCCCCACCGGGCCCGCGAGCGCCCCGCCTTCCAGGCGCACCGCCTCCAGGAGCACCCCCAAGAGCGACGGCACCACTTCCAGCACCGTCGTCCCGCTGCGCTCCACCCGGGCGGCGAGCCCTTCCTGCACCACCGCCGTCGCCACCACCTCCGTGCGGCCTCCGGCTACCAGCGCCGCGAAGCCCTGCCAGATCGAGATGTCGAAGCTCAGGCGCGCCGTCTGGGCGACCACCGCGGCGGGGCCGAGCGCGAGGGCGTCGACCTTGGCGAGGAGGTGGTTGACGAGGCCGCGCTGCTCGACCATGGCGCCTTTGGGGCGGCCGGTGGAGCCGGAGGTGAAGAGGACGTAGGCGAGGCGGCGGGCGCGGGCAGTGGGGTCGGTGGCGGCCTCGTCGGCCAGCCAGGTCGCGGCCACAGCGGCGCCATCGGCCACGGCCTCGGATACGGCCTCGGGTACGGCCGCGCCGTCGGGGGTTGACTCGGCGGCTGGCGTTGAGACGCCGAGGAGGTCTTCGATCGAGAGGACTGTCACGCC
>JBCBNX010000034.1 GCA_039821555.1 Bacteroidota bacterium | reverse complement strand
GGTGGCGGAGGTCGTTGCGCACGAGGTAGGCGCGGATGTCGAGCACGATGGTGTCGTAGGCGCTCAGGTCGGTGGTGAGCGCCTTGGAGTCGAGTTCGGTGACGGTGAAGCCCATCGCGCGCAGGGCGTCGAGCGTGGCGTCGTCGTAGCTCTTCACGAAGCCGACCTGCACGTCCTCGGCGATCGCGATCTCGGGCATCACGCGCGCCTCGGCGCGGACTTCGTCGTAGGCCGTCCCCGCGGAAACACCTGCGGCCTGCGCTTCGACGGTGGCAACGAAACGGTAGAGGCCCGGTTCGAGGTCGGCTTTCGCTTCGAGCGCCGCCGCGTCGGCAGCGTAGGTGAAGCGGCCGTCGGCGTCCGGCGTCAGCAGCGTGTCGACGCGCCAGAACGGTCGGTAGCGTACGCGCGGGTCGGGCGTGTGGACGACGACGGAGGCAAATACGCGCACCTGCTCGATGGCCTCGTCGTAGAGCTGGCCCGCGACCGTGATCGGGTCGGCCCCCTCGCCCAGGCGGACGACATCGGGGAGGTCTTCGAGCACGACGGGCGGGGCAATCTCAACGGGGAGGTAGCCGGCCTCGGCAGCGTCGTCAAGCGCGAGTGTGATCGGGGGACTAGCGATGCGGCGGCGGTACTGCGCGCGGTACTTGGGGAGCGTCGGCTGCGCGTCGGCGGGCAGCACGAGGTCGAGCGTCAACGGCTCCCCGTCGTCGCTGGGCATGACCACCAACGTCGTGTCGATGGCTCCGCCGAAGGTGAAGCGCCGACCAGACTCGGGCCACTCGACGAGGCAGTCGCCCTGGGTCATCGTCACGCGGATCATGTCGCCAGGCACAGCGATGGCGGGGCTCGCTTCGAAACCAAAGCAGCCGCGTTGGGCTGCGCGGGCGTCGAAAAGCCCCCGCGTACGCCCCGAGTCGATCCGGTAGCGAAGGCTCGTCTGCGACGCATGCGGGTTCGGCGGCAGTCCGGCGGCGAAGTCGGTCGCATCCTCGGCAAGCGGAGCCACACCCTCGGCGCGGCGGAGCTCGACGAAGAAGGTCGAGTCGCGACGGAAGCGCGGGGCGAACTTGTCGAAGCCTTGCGAGCGGTGCTGCGCAGCGGCCCGCACGGCACGGTCGGCGGCGGCCTCGCTGAGCCTCGGAATCTCGGCACCAACCGGGATCGCGACGACGGCACCGGACACGTCTTCGCGAGCGCGGAGGTCGTCGCGGGAGCGCGCGCGCCAGTCGCGCAGCAGGAGCCGTTTTGGCTGCCAGAGGTCGACGCCGCCCTCGTCAAGCTGCTCGGGGTGGTACGAGGCATCGGCAGCCAGCGCGAACGCGTCGTAGGCGCTCAGGCCGACGACTTGGTGCTGACCGTGTTGGCGACGGGGGCCGGTCGTGAGCGTGTCGTGGTTGGTGAACAGGACATCCGGCTTGAGCTTGCGGATGTGGTAGACGAGGCGCGCCGTCACGGAATCGCGCCCACCCCATTTCTCGTACGACTCGTCAGCCGACTTCGAGTAACCGAAATCCTCAAAGTCGAGGAAGAAGACCTGCGTGCCCAGGATGCGTGCGGCGGCCTCCGTCTCGGCGGTGCGGATCGCGCCGAGTCGCTCGTAGAGGTCGGGGCCGATCTCGTTCTGGCCGCCCTCGCCGCGGTTGTAGATCACGCTATAGGCGACGGCATGATGCGCGTGGCGGTAGTGGGCGAGCGTCAGGCCGTCCTCGTCGTCCGGGTGCGCTGCGAGGTTCATCACCACGAGTGGGGTCATCGGCGCGGGTGGGTCGGGCAGCGGGAAGTCGCCTGGAATCGAGCGGGCGCAGCCAGCGAGGAGCACGCCGAGGCAGAGCAGGGACCCGCAGCGGAGGAGAGGCATGAGAGAGGCGGCGTGAGACGAACGAGAATGTGGCCGAAGTTAACCGCCGCTGTCTGGCCCAAGCTCCCGCCAACCGCTACCTTCTCGCACTTCGCACTTCGCACTTCGCACTTCGCACTTCGCACTTCGCACTTCGCACTTCGCACTTCGCACTTCGCACTTCGCACGTCTCGCTATGCCCCTCGCTGACCGCGCCTTTCTCTTCGACCTTCTCGGCACGCCCAGCCCGACCGGCTTCGAGGCCGCCGGCCAGCAAAAGTGGGCCGCCTACGTAAAGCCGCACGCCGACGCCGTCGAGGCCGACGCCTACGGCAACGTCTGGGCCACCGTTGAAGCGACGGAGGCCGACGCCCCTACCGTCCTGCTCGAAGCGCACGCCGACGAGATTGGCTTCATCATCAAACACATCGCCAAAGATGGCTTTATCTATGTGGACCGCATCGGCGGCTCCGACGCGGCCATCGCCCGCGGCAAGCGGCTGCATTTTTTGACGCCCGAGAAGCCGGTACTCGGCGTGATCGGCAACACGGCGATTCACCTGCGCGAGCGCGGCAAGGACGAAAAGGCGCCGAAGCCGCACGAGCTGTTCGTCGACATTGGCGCGGCAAGCCAGGAGGACGTGGAGACGCGCGGTCTGCGTGTCGGGACGCCCGCGGTCTATGTGGACCGCGTCGAGGAACTGACGCCGCAGCGGCTCATCGGGCGCGCCCTCGACAACCGGCTGGGCGGCTACGTGATCGCGCAGGTGCTCAAGGCCTACGCGCAGGAGTCGTTTCGCCCGGCACGGCTCGTCGCGCTCAACAGCGTGCAAGAAGAGATCGGCGGCCACGGCGCGCAGATGGCAGCCTACCGGCTCGACCCTGACGTAGCGCTCGTGATCGACGTGACGCACGCCACCGACTCGCCGGGCATCAAGGAGTCGCAGCACGGCACCGTGGCGCTCGGCGGCGGCCCGACGATCACGCACGGGACGGTCAACCACCCCGCCGTTGTGAAGCGTCTCATGGAAGTCGCCGCGCTCGACGACCTCGCTCTGCAGCACGAGTCGTCCAGCCGCTACTCCGGGACCGACACGGACGTCATCTTCAAGACCAAGACCGGCATCCCAAGCGCGCTCATCTCCGTGCCGATGCGCTACATGCACTCGACCATCGAGACCGTGGACGTGGCCGACATCGACGGCGCAACCCGGCTCATGGCGGGCTTCGTGCATAGCCTCAGGCCGGGCGACGCGTTCCAGGCTGTCACGCTGCTCTAGCCGCCCATGCCCGACTTCCTCTTCTGTGCCAAGTGCGGCTCCGACCGCATCATCACCGACGCAAAGACGCTACTGAAGGACTACGGTAGCACGGTCCAGGTGAGTGTGGACGCAAATCCTGGAGCCTTGATGATCAAGGGTACCGTACGAGCCTCGCTGAGCGCACACATTTGTGCCGCCTGTGGGTACACAGAGCTCTACGCCGACAATCTAGACGCGCTCTGGAATGCGCACGAGGACGCGAGACGAAAGCAGTGACGTGGCGCGGGGGCAGCCAGAAGCCGTAGTCGGGGCGCACATGAATCCGAACAGGCAGGAGAATCCGGTGGACCCTCTCCCCACAACCGACCCCGAGGCTACCCAAGTCGTCGTCGTGATGGGCGTCAGTGGTGCTGGCAAGACGACGGTGGGCCGTGCGCTTGCGAAGCGATTGGGCTGGGCCTTCGAAGACGCCGACGCCTACCATAACGACGCAGCCAAGGCCAAGATGGCAACAGGAACGGGGCTCACCGACGCCGACCGCGCACCTTGGCTCGACCGCCTGGCGGCTCTGATTCGCGCCCACGGCCGCCGCGGTACGCCGCTCGCGTTGGCCTGCTCGGCGCTGAAGAGAGCCTACCGAGAGGTCCTGGCTGAGGGGGAGCCGGACGTCCGTTTCCTGTGGCTCGACGTGGAGGCGGACACGTTGCGGGAGCGGCTGGAGCAACGCGCGGGGCATTTCGCGGGCGCCGACCTGCTCGCCAGCCAGATGGAGGCGTTCGAGCCACCCAGCTCGGAGGAACGTCGGGTGCTGCGGATCGATGCCGATCAGCCTGTGGCGGATCTGGTCGATCAGGCGAGAAAGTTGATCGGAGGCAGCTAAACCGCCTCCTTCTCCTCCGCTTCGAGGCGCATGAGGTAGTCCTCGATGCTGCCGACGGTGACGCGCGTCTCGCCTTTGACCCGCTTCGATTTGATGTCGCCGTGGCGGAGCAGCTTCTGCACTTGGTTGCGGTCGATCAGTTTGAGGATGCGCCGTGCCTCGGTGCGTGTGACCGTGCCGTCACGGTATTCCTCGGCAAAGTCGTTGAGCATCTCATGCGACGACGGCTGGATGTGGATCAGCCGCTGCTCCTCGTTGTCATCGGTGATGCCCCAGCCCAACTCTGCGTCGATGAAGCCTCGATCGGTCCAGCGCACGAGCGTCTGCTTCGAGATGTGCACCTCACGCGAGAGGTCGTCGAGGTCGAGTTCTATGGGATCGGGCGCCGAGGCAAAGAGTGACATGGAGGTAGATGGGCAACAGGGATCACAGAGACGTGATGATCTTGAACCAAGGCACCGCTCGATTGATCCTGGCACTTCAGCCTAGCCGTTCACGTCAGCCATCGTGTATCTCGTTGCCTATCTCGACGGTGACGAGCGAGCACGCCACCGTCTGCCCAAGTCCGCGCTTCAGGATCGGGTAGACCTGGGCCATCGCCACGGCGAGCGCGATCTCCACGGCCGCCTCGGCTCCGACGTTTTCTACCAGGCGCTCGCGCAAGTCCTCGGCCTTGGGCGAGCGCGCGGCCACGGCCTCGCCAAATCGCAGCGCGAGGTGCTCCGTTGCGCTGAGCGACGCGGCGTCGTCGGCCAGCGCGGCCCGCAGTGCCTCCGACGATGCACCCGCCTGGAGCGCCGCGTTGACGACATACTGCATACACGTCCCGCAATCCTGCACCCGTGTTGCGCCGATACGGGCCAGGTGCCACGCGTCGAGCGGGGCGTGCTTGCGGTGCGTCGCCGCAGGAATCGTGAGCGAGAACTTGGTAAACAGGCCCGACGATACGTCCGCCAGGCTCCGCAAATAATCAAGTTGCACGCCAAGCGCGTGTTCGTGCTGGACGATGGAGCGTTCAATCAGAGAGCGCATGAGAAAACCGAGGGTGCAGGGTCACGAAAGTCAGGCGGCACGCCACAGGTACCAACTCGCCACACTGCGGTATGGCTTCCAGGGTGCGCCCATGGCGGCTAAGCCTTTCGGTGAAGGCAGGGCGTCTAGGCCATAGGCGTTCATGGCACCGCGCTGCACGCCGAGGTCGGTCGTGGGCAATACGTCCGGCCGGCCGAGATTGAAGATGAGCAGCATCTGCACCGTCCACGGCCCGATGCCCCGCACCTGCGTGAGCCGGTCGATGAGGGCGTCGTCGGGGAGGGCGGCGATCTCGCTGGCGGGCGGGACGGTGCCGTCGAGGACGCGCTCGGCGAGGCTGCGAGCGGCGCGCTGCTTGGGGCGGGAAAGGCCCGCGCTACGCAGGGTCTCCTCGTCCATGGCGAGCAAGGCCGACGGGGTGGGGGTGTCGTCGGGAAAGAGTGCCCGGACGCGTCCGTGGATCGAGCTCGCTGCTGCCGTCGAGATCTGCTGGAACACGATGGCACGCAATAGCGCGGCAAAGGGCTCCGCAGCCCCGCGCTGTTCGAGGCGGCAGGGCCCGACGTGGGCAATCAGTTGGGCCATCGTCGCGTCTGCGTGCGCGAGATGCGCCATGGCGGCTTCGAGGTCGTAGGTCATGGTTAGAAAATCACCCCCACGCGGACAGGCACGGCAAACGTCGTGTTCTCCTCGCCGATGATGAGCGCCGGGTCGACCTCGAAGTAGAGTGACGTGTCGTTGAGTGGGGTCGCCCAGCCTAGGCCAAAGTGCAAAGCGGGTCCGCCCTCAGCGTCGGTGCCAGCGGTCAGCGCGGCGAAGTAGCCGATGCCGCCCATGAGATAGCGGTAGCGGTTGGCCGAGCCGCGCGTCGTGGTGACGATCACGGAGAGCTGCGGGTTGAACAGGTAGGCGGCATCGTCGCGGCCCTTGAACACGTAGCCAAACACGCCTGCGCCCGCCGCAAACGACAGGTCGGCGTTGAGCGGGAACGCCATCCGGAAGCGCCCGCCCACGCCGAGCCCTTCGGTCACGATGTCTTGCGAGGGCGGCGTGAGGAGCGCGTCGAAGCCTGCGCCGAAGCGTACGGGCGATTGAGCGTGAGCATGCGGGTTCGTCCAACAGAGGCTCAGCGCAACGGAAAAGAACAAGACAGCAGCGAGGCGGAAACGCATGGCAGTCGATGGTGTGGAGGAGGGGCGGGGAGCGGCGTAGGGGAAAGGCGCGTGAGGACCCATCAGGGCTGGAACGCAGGGGCAAGTTCGTACATTCCTGCGACATCCTCAGCGGCCGATTCTGCTGCGAGACGAGCCGCCCCTACGTGGGTGCACGTCACGCGCCCTCGACCCATTTCCCCCGAAAGATTTCCGTTCGCATGGCTGACCTCCAGCAACCCTCCCTCGTCGCCGCTCAGGGTGACGGTGCCCCCGTGGACGCGCCCGCGCCAGGCTCCTTTGCACACCTCGGCATCACCAACGGCACGTACGACCCCGCCGCCTACGACGCGCCCGACCACTACGCCATCGACGACCTCTTGACCGACGCGGAGAAGGCCCACCGGGACCGCGTCCGGGCCTTCGTTACCGCCGAGGTGCTCCCCGTCATCGAGGAGCACGCGCAGGCGATGACCTTCCCGCGCCACCTCGCCAAGCGCTTTGCCGAACTCGGTGTGATCGGCCCAACGATCCCGCAGGAGTACGGCGGCCTCGGCGCGTCGAGCAACACCTACGGCCTGATGATGCAGGAAGTCGAGCGCGCCGACTCCGGGCTCCGCTCGTTCTGCTCCGTGATGGGCTCGCTGGTGATGTACCCGATCTACACCTACGGCTCGGAGGAGCAGAAGCAGCGCTGGCTGCCGAGGCTCGCTAAGGCCGAGGCCTATGGTTGCTTCGCCCTCACCGAGCCCAACGTCGGCTCGAACCCGAACGCGATGACCACGCGTGCGGTGAAAGACGGCGACGAGTACGTCATCACCGGCCACAAGCGCTGGAGCACCAACGCCTCCGAGGCCGATGTTTGCGTCGTCTGGGCGAAAGACGACGACGGCCATGTCGGCGGTTTCCTCGTCGAGCTTGATCGTCCGGGCGTCACGGCGCCGCGCATCATGAACAAGTGGAGCCTGCGCGCGGCCATCACGAGCGAGGTGCTCTTCGACGGCGTCCGCATCCCGGCGAGCAACCGCCTCCCGAAAGCGCGCGGCCTCAAAGCGCCGCTCTCGTGTCTCACCCAGGCACGCTTTGGCATCGCCTGGGGCACGCTCGGGGCCGCGATGGCGTGCTATGACGCCGCCGTGCAGCACGCGACGACGCGCCGTCAGTTCGCGAAGCCCATCGGCGGGCACCAACTCATCCAGGGCAAGCTAGCCGACATGCTGACCGAGATCACGAAGGCGCAGCTCATCGCGTGGCGTCTCGGGGTGCTCAAAGACGCGGGCACGATGCGTCCGCAGCAGGTGTCGCTCGCGAAGCGCAACAACTGCCGCATGGCTCTCGACGTGGCGCGTGCTAGCCGCCAGATCCTCGGCGGCAACGGCGTCCTGGGGCTCTACCCAGTCATGCGTCACATGGCCAACTTGGAGTCGGTGGTGACCTACGAAGGCACGGACGAGGTCCACACGCTCGTGCTCGGTCAAGACATTACGGGCTTGAACGCCTTTGTGTGAGCGCCGGCCTCGAATGACGTTTGACCTCGACGAGGCGCTCGGCCTGCTCGCCCGCACGCCCGCGGTGCTGGACACGCTCTTGAGAGGCCTCCCCGAGGCATGGCTCTTGGCCAACGAGGGGCCTGACACGTTTAGCCCGTTCGATGTGGTCGGCCATCTCATCCACGGCGAGGAAACCGACTGGGTCCCCCGTGCTCGCCGCATCCGCGAGCACGGGGCCACCGTTGCCTTCGAGCCGTACGACCGCTTCGCCCAGGCCGAGCGCTTCCGAGGCGCGACGCTTCCGGCGTTGCTCGATCACTTTGCCGGGCGCCGCACAGCCAACATCGCTACAGTCCGGGGATGGCGGCTCACTGCCGAAGACCTCACTCTCCTTGGGCTGCATCCCGATCTGGGAGTCGTGACACTGCGCCAGCTCCTGGCTACCTGGACGGTGCACGACCAGAGCCACCTGGCTCAGATCGCGCGGGTGATAGCGAAGGCCTACGCGACCGAAGTCGGACCGTGGGAAGCCTACCTCGGCGTGCTGCATCGCTAGGCAGCAGCCCGGCACTAGGGATTCCAGCCGCGATCACTGCGGCGATCATCGCGGCGCCGGTCGCGCCGGTCGTCACGCTGGTCGCGCCTGCGGTCGTCACGGTAGCGGTCGTCGCGCTGGCGGTTGCGGTCCCACCGCTCGTAGCGGTCACGGTGCTCCCAACGGTCGTGGTCGTAGAAGAAGTACCGGTCCTGCACAAGCCGATTGAACGCGCGGCGCTGGCGGCCCGTCAGAACGCGAGCAATGCGGTCGTCCGTGCGATTCCAGAAGCGGCGGCCCAGGCGCGTGCGCTCAGCAGAGCGACGGGGGAACGGGTAGACCAGGCGGCGTCCGTGACGCTGTGTAGCGCGGAGCGTACGGTCCACGAGCACGTCGAAGACGATGTGCTCCTGGCGACGCGTCAGCCCAAGTGCGAAAGCGAGGCGTCGCGTGTAGCGGTCGGCGTCGTATTGCACGCGGGAGAAAAAGCGAGGCGCGTCGAAGGTGTCCACGCTGAGCAGCGCTCCCGAATGCGACTGGCTCGGGGCCAGGGCAGCATGTGAAAGCGGAGCAGCGAGGAGCAACCCAAACGCAACGACAACGAAGCGGTAACGGAGAACCATGGTGGGAGCCGGACGAGCCAGCGGCTGGTGAATGGAGCAACCGAGGATTACCGGGTGATGGCAGTAGGGCCGCTGCTCCCCACGGAATCGTCACACTTGCTCCGAGCGCGCACGCGTCGTACCGTCGTGTAACTCGCATTGACCCACGCCGTACCGTCGGCCTCTCCGTTCATCCGCTAGGCCCTCATCATGGAAGATGTCCTGTTCATCATTTCCTTCTTCTTGATCCTGCCAATTGTGGTGTTCACCTTCGCCTATCGCGTGCGTAAGCTGAAAGCGGAGGAGCGGATCGCGCAGGCGCAAACGCAGCGGTTCGGGGCCGTCGACAGCGAGGGGCTCCGGATGAGCGAGTTGCAAGCGCTCATCGACGATGCGGTCGACGAAGCCACCGCTCCGCTCTATGACCGCATTGAAGCGTTGGAGGGGCGCGATCCTGCCCGCCGTGACCCGCTCACGGGCGATTTCCTCGATGACAGCTATTTGGCACCCAACGGACCTGTCGCTCCAAAGACCGTCGGGCGCTCGCGCTCCTAGGGCCCTTCGTCGCTAGATCCTTCGTCGCTGAATACCCGTGCCACGGTCCGTCCGCCCCGACCACGACGACGCCTTTTGGAACGCCCTGGCTAAGCGCGACTGGCGACGGTCACGCACCGCCCCCGTCGACGCGGTCTGCCTCGCGTTCGGCCTGCCGATCCAGCGGGCCGGGACTTACTACCGACGCCCTGCCTATACAGACGGCACTGCGTGGCTCAGCCAGCAGGCCTACGACACGATGATGCGGCGCACGCGAGAGGAGCGCGGGGCAAGGACTGTCCGGGGCAACAGACAGAGCGACGTGTAAGCCAACCCGTCATCCCTTCGTGACGATGGGGAAGAGACAACACGGACGAGACGACAACGCAGCCAGACCGCCACGGCTTCGTGACAACTACCATAGGTGGGGTCCGTTGATTGGAAGCGCATGCAGCCTGATCCACCAACGCCCACACAACGATGAACCATAATCGATCCATCCGGTCGCTCCTCCTCCTAGCCGTCCTCGCCGTCGGGATCAGCCCAGTCCTCGCTCAGGACGCCCAGCGCCGTGGTCCGCGTGACGATGCCTCGCCTCAAGAGCGCCTCGAACGGCTCGCCGACCACCTCGAACTCTCAGATACACAGCGCGCCGAGCTGGAGCCGCTCCTCGAAAGCCACCATACGGCTATGCAGGTCATCCATGAAGACAGCAAGGCCTTGCGCCAGCGGGTCCGGGACGGCGACCTCACGCAAGAAGAGGCGCTAGCCCAGCGAGGCGACTTCGAAGCGCGCATCCAGGCCGAGCGTGAGGTGCTGGCACAGGCCGCCGCGCCCATCCTCAGCGATCAACAACAAGCCAAGCTTTTCGAGATGATCGACAAACGCCAGAGCCGGCGCGGGGATCGCCGAGGCGCGCGCCGTGGTCAGCGCGACGGCGGCAGTTGATCAGGTAGTCTCCTCAACCCTGTCAGTTGGCATGAGAGGGTGAGAGCGCGGTTGACTGCGGCTGGCCGCGCGCTCGTTGCACGGGCAGGAACCGGCGGAGCCATTTGCGGAGCAGCGACGTTGGAGATGACCTTGGGGCCGGTTTCGCGTCGCGGCTAGAGCAACAGCGCCGATGAATCACTAGGTCCTGGGCTCCCGACCGTACCCCGATTGGCTTCGCTGTCTGTGCACCTCCATCTCCTCCGGTCGGCACTGCTCGTCCGGCTACGCGATACCGCTGATCCGTTACCAGGACCGCACGCTCAAGCCTTGATGGCCCCGATGCAGGAGCGCCAGAATCCGGCGCTGATCAATCCTCTTGGGAAAACGTGTCGGAGTGCCGCCGTGCTCATGTTGCTCTACAGCGACGCTGACGGCCACGCGCGATTCGTCCTTACGCAGCGTCCCGAGACCATGCGGGACCATAGCGGCCAGATATCCTTCCCGGGCGGACGCATCGAAGCCGGAGAGACCGCCCTCGGTGCGGCCCTGCGCGAGACCGAGGAGGAAGTCGGCGTGGCCGTAGCCGAAGAGGCCGTGCTGGGCCCCTTGTCGGGCCTCTACATTCCGCCGACTCGATTCTGTGTGACCCCGTTCGTCGCAGCCCTGGATGACCGCCCGGACTTCGCTCTAAACCGCATTGAGGTGGCCCGGCTCATCGAAGCGTCTGTGGCCGAGTTGCTCGACCCTGACAACGTGCGCACGACCGTTCGCCACATCCGCGGGGTCGACTACGAAGTGCCCTATTTCGCGCTCAGTGGCCACGTCGTCTGGGGGGCGACGGCCATGATGCTCGCCGAATTCTGTGAGGTCTTGCGCGTGGCCTTCAGCGACTAACGGTGCGGCCCTTCCACGTGTAGCCGCCCCACGCACCGAGTGTTGCCATGGCGACGATGTAGAGCGGATGCAGCGCCTGCGCGGGGAGGAACCACCGGAGGAGGTGCTCCCGACGAAAGCGCCGCGCGAACGGCGCCAGCAGCGTCCACTCGGGCAAGAGCTTGAGCGCCCAGGCGCCCGCAACGGCGGGGCCCAGCGCAGGCGCAAACGGCAAGGCGACACTAAGGCCGATGAGCAGGACGAAGAACGAGAAAATAGCCACGCACATCGCCACGAGGACCGGATTGGGGTAGTGCGCCCCTTTTGACGCCCAGCGTGCGCGCTGCGCCACGAAGGCACCCAGCGAGAACATCGGCTCCGTCACGACAGCCGCCGCTGGGTCGTTGCAAAACCGCACCTGCCAGTCGGTCTGGTCAGCGATCTTTTGCATCAGCAGCTCGTCGTCCCCGCTTGTGAGGTGGTCGATGCCCTCGAAGCCACCCAATGCGTCAAACACGTCGCGGCGGTAGGCCACGTTGGCGCCGTTGCAGAGGGTAGGACGCCCAGCGCCGATCGCCCCGGCTCCCACGGCCACGAGTCCTAGAAACTCTAGGGCCTGCATCTGGAGGAGCGGAGCGCGGTGCGTGGTATAGAGTACGGGTCCCGATACGAGCGCGACGCCTGGCTCCTCCTCGGCGAGCGGATCGCCCTGTGCTACGACAGCGCCGAACGCCGAGGCCATCGTGCGAATCCAGGTCGTCGGCACTTCGCAGTCGGCGTCTGTCGTCAAGATCACCTCGCCGCGAGCGTGGGCGATGCCCTTCTCGATCGCACGCTTCTTGTGGGCGCGCTGCCGTTCCAGGTTCTCCGGCATCTGAAAGAGCCGCAGGCGCAGGCTCGGCGGTTCGTCTTCCTCCTCCTCGAAGCCCGCCAACACGGGCATCACGTGCAGCGCATCGACGCGCTCCTGATCGATACGGCCCTGGACGATCTCGGGCGTCGCGTCGTCGGAGAGGTCATCCACGACGATTAACTCGAAACGGTCGTCCGGATAATCATTCCCCAGGATGGCATCGATGCAGGCCCCGATACAGTCTGCCTCGTCGCGGGCTGGGACGATCACGCTCACGAACGGCAGCGCCGCGTCGGAGGGCACGTCCTCAGCCTGCCGCAGCACGCGCCGATAGCCCACCGAAAACGCACCGATGAGCAGCGCATAGATGCCCGCCAGGCCGAGGAATACGAGCGATAGCACGGTCACGAAGCCGCCTGGGCAGTGGAATTCGCCGGGTCCAGCACTCCCTCTTCGGCTCGAACACGCATCCGCATCACGAGCGGTAGCCCGACGAGTGCCGGTAGAAACAGGTTGAGGGCCGCGAGGCTCAGTGCGCCATTGAACGCAGCAGCTTCCGCCACGCCAAGAAAAGCGAAGAAGTAGACCGCGGCCCCCTCACGGATGCCGAGATCCGCGAGCGTGATGGACGGGATAGCGCTCTTGGCGAAGAAGACCAGCGCAACGGCGATGTATCCATAGAGCAGAGGCGTCGTGGCGTCGAACGCGCGAACGAGTAGCACGAACTGGGTCGAGAACACCACATAGCGTAGGGCCGACAGCCAAAAGAGCGAGCGCGCATCGGCGCGGTTGAAGCGGCTCAGGATCCGCAGCAGCGTCTTGAGGCGGCGCGAGGGCGCCAGGCTCACCAGCAGGTTGTGCGTACTGCGAGGGTGGAGCAGGAAATACAGAAAGAGGGACGTTGCGACTACGCCGAGAGCAAGCAGCGTCGTCCAGGCGAACGTGTCAAGTCCTGCCTCAGTGAGCAGGAACAACGTCAGCGCAGCCAGCCCGAAGACGAGGCAGCATGCCAGCGTCATCATGCGCTCGGCGAACGTCAGCGCAGCCAGCTGCCAGCGCCCGGCATGCCTCAGGTAGAGCGCTCGCCCGACATAGTCGCCAACGCGCCCTGGCGTGAGTAGGCCGATGGGATAGCCGCTCAGCACCGCGCCGATCGATTCGCGCTGCGTGACGCGGGGAGCAAGCCGCTTCACGAGACGGTGCCACCGATAGGCTTCCAGCCAAAGGTTAAGGGGGACAAGGGCAGCGGCGGCTAGCGCCCAGCCCGGATGTGCCGACCTCGCAGCCTCGGCAATGGCCTCCCACTCGATCAGCCGGATGAGTAGCGCAAGTGCCGCCCCAGCGAGGACAAGCCTAAGCAGATAGCGCAGGGAAGAGCGAAGCACGGAAACGGGGTGGGGTAGAGGGGAAGCGCCCGTCGGGTGGTGCAGGAACGGTCACCCGAAAACGAGTCGGCATCGCAACAAACTACAGGCCGTCAGCGGAGCGGTGAGCGAAAGCGCCGCAAATCGTACACCAGCCTGATCTCCGAGGCAAAGGCCCCCTCGGTGCCGATGGAAAACTGCGCCGTGAGAATCAAGTCGGAGCGGCTGCGGTCGAGCAGCGTGCCGCCGATCATTAGGACGGGCCGGAGCGGCACGCGTCCTTCTTCGGCGAAATCGTCGTCGAAGGCAACGCGTGTCGTGAATTCGTCCTCGATGCGGTTGTACACGTTGCCTAGCTGAACACCGAAAAACGCATCGGTCTCGTAGGCATCCGTCACGAGGTCGAGCAGAGAAGGCACGGGAAATCGGTAGGAAAAGCTGGCGACAAACGCGTCGAGGCCGGTCAGCCGGTAGCGGCCGAAGGCGCCGAGCATGCGGTAGTCAAGGACGGCGAGGTAGTAGAACGGCAGGTCCTCGACGGAGGCGCCGCGCCGTGTGGCCACATGAGCCGAGGCTTGAACGACGTGATGTTGAAATGCTGGCACGAGGTCGGCGACGGGGAAAAAGCCATACAGCGTTGCCGAGGCCTGCCAGAATCCGAGTCCGCTCCCATCGATTGCCACGTAGCGGCTCCCCGACACTTGGGCGAGCCAGCCGTGCCGGGCATACTCGGCGGCATCGCGCGTGTCCACCCCAAGCGAGAGGCCGAGGTAGGCTCCCATGCGGTCTTCGTCCCGTGCGGCAGCGACGCTTCCTTGCGAGGCTGGGTCGAGCCGGAGCAGGGCCTCAGCGTCCTCCGTGATCCGACCGACTCGGTCCCAGCGCACGCGCACGAACGGCTGCACGAGTAGGCCTGTGTGCGCAAACGCGTATGCGCCGAGCAAGGCCTCGGCATCGAACGAGGTGTGTTGGAAGCGTACTCCGAGCGTGTCCGACGTGCGGCCTCCCGTCCCGAAGAAGGGCTGCTGCGTCGTAGTCCTCGCATAGAGCCCAAGCATACCGTGCACGCGCGAGCGATACGGGCTGGCCGTGTACACCGACAGCGCGACCCGTTGATAGCGCTGTGCGACGACCGCCCCAGCCCGCCACTCCGAGCCCGGCCAGCCCAGGTGCCGCGCCGATACGTTCCCGCCGACCCCGAAACCGCGACGGGGCGAGTAGAGCGCACTCAACTCGGGCGAAAAGCGCCACACGACCGGGGCACGGGTCGTATCCGGAGGCGTGCTAGACCTCTCGACCGGCGTCACGGCCAGCGCACGAGCCGGAATCGCTGCGGCCAAGCTGGGAGCCTCGGTCAGAGAGCTGGCAGCGAGTAAAAGGGCGAGGGTGGCGAGGAGCACGAGCAGGGTGTATGCGATACAGCGACAAGGTAGTCATCGGCTCTCGCCCTGGAAGCACGAACGCTATCTTCGAAGAGAAGCCACCATCCATCCGACGTTCACCATGCGCATCCTAGTTGTTGGAGGCGGTGGGCGCGAGCACGCCCTGTGCCATGCCCTCGCCCAGAGCCGTCACGCCCCCAATCTCCTCTGCGCACCGGGCAACGCCGGCACTGCTTCGCTCGCGGAAAACGTCCCCGTCGCCGCCGACGACGTCGAGGGCCTTGTCGCCCTCGCGGAAGCGCGAAGCGTGGACCTCGTCGTCGTCGGACCAGAGGTGCCCTTGGTGAAGGGGCTGGCCGATGCCCTCGGCAGCGTCGGCATCGATGTGATCGGCCCCAGTGCGGCCGCTGCACAACTCGAAGGGTCGAAAGCCTTCGCGAAGGCGTTTATGGACCGCCACACCATTCCCACGGCCCGCAGCCGCACCTTTACCACAAATGACTACGCCGAGGCCTGTGCCTATGTCGAAGCGCATCCGTTGCCACTCGTGCTAAAAGCCGACGGCCTGGCAGCGGGCAAAGGCGTCCTCATTCCCACGACGCGGGAAGAGGCGCTCGCAGGCCTCGCACACATCCTCCGCGACAAGGCGTTCGGTGAGGCCGGCGCCAAGGTCGTGGTTGAGGAGTTCATGGAGGGCGAGGAGGCGAGCGTCTTCGTCCTGACAGACGGGATGGAATACGTCCTCTTTGCACCGGCCCAAGACCACAAACGCGTCGGTGACGGCGACACCGGGCCGAACACCGGGGGCATGGGCGCCTACGCGCCTGCACCCGTCGTCACCCCCACGCTGCTCGCGCAGATCGAGGCGCGCATCGTCGAGCCGACCCTGAAAGGCATGGCGAAGGACGGTACACCGTATCGCGGCTTTCTCTACGTTGGCCTGATGGTCACCGCAGACGGCCCCAAAGTGGTCGAGTATAACTGCCGCCTCGGCGACCCAGAGACGCAGGTGGTGCTTCCGCTCCTGAAGACCGACCTCGTGGACTTGCTTCGCGCCCAGCACGACCACCTGCTCAGCGAGATCCGTGTCGCCATGCACGACGGCGCAGCGGCCTGCGTGGTCGTGGCGTCGGAGGGGTACCCTGGGCCGTACGAGAAGGGCTTGGCGATCGCTGGCCTGGAGAATGGCGATGCAGACGGGGATACGATGGTCTACCACGCAGGCACGTGCCGGACGGACGACGGGACCCTCGAAACGAGCGGCGGTCGGGTGCTCGGCGTCACGGCCCGGGGCGCGTCGCTGCAGGACGCTCTCGACGCCGCCTACGCGCGGGTCGGCACGGTGTGCTTCGACGGTCTGCAGTTTCGCCGCGACATCGGACAGAAGGGGCTGCAGCGCCCTGCTTCGTGATGGTGCGTGCTACGCCAACCACTCTACAGCCTGCTCAAGTGCGACGAGCCGTAGGCATCCTTTGGGTGCTCGCCTTGGTGGTGTGTCTGGCCTCGGCATGCACGGCGTCACCAGACGGAAGAACCCCGGCGGCACCGGACGGAGCCACGTTGACCAAGACGGACACCGTCATGACTCGAATCGCCACGTTTCAAGACGCGACCTCGCTGAGTGCAGACCCAGCAGGGCGGCTCTACGTGGTCGATGCTGCGACGGCTACCGTGACGGTGCTCGACGCTGCTGGCACGGTCCTGACCACCCACGGCGGGCCCGGTAGTGGCGACTACGGCTTTTTCGAACCGGCCGATCTCGACCCGACGAACGGGCTCGCGTTCTTCGTGGCGGACCTCGGCAACCAGCGCGTGCAGCGTTTCGAGCGCGACTTCCGGCTCGTCCGGTCGATCCCCGTCGAACTCCCAGGCGACGACGGGCCGTCCGAGCGGGTCGAGGATCCCATTCCGGGCGACCCGTCCGCCGTTGCGTTGAGCCCCACGGGCGACCTCTACATCCTCGACGCGCGTAGCCGGACCGTGCTCACCCTCGACCAGGAACGTCGCTTCGAGCGGACGCTCGGGGGTCTCCGCGCCCCGGTCGACCTCTCCGTTGGCGACGACGGGACGCTCTACGTCGCGGACCGCGGGCGCAGCCGGCTGGTTGTCTTCGACACCTATGGCTTCCGCTTGCGCACCATCGACCTCCCCGTGCCTCCCGAAGCGGTCGCGTATGTGCAAGGCCGCCTCCTCGTTGCAGGAGCCGACCGCGTCGTGCTCATCTCCAGCGACGGCGATGTGCTCGCGACGGCCAGGCCTGACCCGATGCCGCTCGTCGGCGCGACGCTCGTGGGGACGACGCTCTACGTTCTGACTGCGCAGGCGCTGTACCGGCTTCCGAGTGCGTTCGGTCGTCCCGACTAGCGAATCCAGTATCCAATCACGAACGGTCCGAGTCCCGCGATCAGCGCCAGTGCGAGCAGGCTCACGATCGTGCCTGCCATCACCATGTCGCGGGTCGTCAGTTCGCCCTGGGCGTAGGCGATCGCATTGGGCGGCGTGCTGACAGGAAGCGCCATGGCCGAAGAGGCAACCAGTGCGATGCACAGGGCCACTTCGATGCCCGACGCCGGGTCGCCCGTCGCCATCGCCAGTGAGATACCGATAGGGAGCACGAGGTTGGCCGCGGCGGTGTTGGACATGAACGTGCTCAGGACGAGAGTGCCCGCAGTCAGGATCAGTAGCGCAGTGGCTCCGCCCGTAGGCAGCGCTTGCACGAGGGCTACGTCCAGACCCGTGAGCCGCATGCCGACACCTAAGGCAAGACCGCCTGCGATGAGGACCAGCACGTTCCATTGCAAGGCGTCGAAGTCGTACCGGTTGAGAACGCCGAGCGAAGTGAACGCGACCACCGGGAGGAGTGCGACCACGGCGGTAGGCAGCCCATGCCAGGGCTCAGCGAGCCACAGCGCGATCGTGCTCAACGCTACCGCGAGCACGACATAGCCCCGGCCGGTGAGCCGGCTTGTGATGGGTTGCAGGTGAAGCCCTGCCGTCTGGGCGGGATAGAGCCGCTGGATCAGCAGCCACGCTATGACGAGAAGCACTGCGCCGAGGGGCACGGCGATGAGCATCCACGCACCAAACGATATGGCGAGACCGGATTCGGCGAGGACGCCCAGCGCCACCGCGTTCGGCGGCGAGGCAACGGGTGTGCCCATGCCACCGATGTTGGCCGCGAACGGCACCGAGAGCAGTAGGCCACGGCGCACCGGGTCGTCCTTCGGGATCTGCACTAGCATCGGCCCGACGAGCGTGATCATCATCGCCGTGGTGGCCGTGTTGGACATGAACATGGAGAACGTGGCCGTGGCGATCATGAGCCCGAGCATGACCAGGCGCGGGCGGCCTTGAAAGAGCCGCAGCACGAGGCTGGCGAGGCTGGCGTCGACCCCCTCTTTCACGGCGGCTCTCGCCACGATGAAGCCACCCAGAAACAGATAGATGATCGGGCTGGCCAGGGGGGCGAGAAATGTTTGGTAGGGCGGTGTCTCTGCTCCTGTAAAACCCAAGCCCGGCCAGTCGCCTGGGTTAGCCAGAAGCACCACTTCCAGCGCGATCACCAGCAGAGCCGTGGCGAAGAGTGGCAGCGCCTCGGTGGTCCACAGCAGGGCGGCTAGGACGAAAATGCCCGCCATCAGACGGGCTTCGCGGGGCAGTGCCTCCGGCACAAACTGTGCGGCCCCGACGGCGACGGCGCCCGCAAATAGCACGCCTACCGCTTGCTGGACGCGCAGCTTGGACCCCGGAATACGAGTCCGCAGCAGCCGCTGCGCATGCGCAATTTCGAGGCGCACGTGGGAGCGGCCAAATCGAAGCCAGCGCCCGAGGCGCGAGGAGGAGGGAATAAGGCGGGGCATCACGGGAGCGAGGTGGTTGGCACTGAACCGCTCGCAAAGTGCACCACGGGCGAAGGCCTCCCCAAGTGAAGCTCCAGCAAGGCACCCCGCCTCACTGTGTAGGGCCAATCCCCACGAGGGTCAGTCTGATCGACCTCTCGGGAGCACCCGTCAGTCTATCCACTCGACGGCGTGGGGGGCGGCCACCACCGATTGGGCAGCGAGGTCGGCCACGCTGGCCCGAAGCCGGTTGATGGCCGAGCGGCCGCGGCTCGGCCAGGTCCGGTTCGTGAGCAGGACCACGAACAGCTCTTGATCTGGGTCGATCCAGAGGGAGCACCCCGTGAAGCCCGTATGGCCGAAGCTGCGAGGCCCAAAGTGCTGCCCAGCCGAGGAAAAGCCCTCGCCAGGGGGGCGGTAGGCCATCCACCCCAGCGCCATCGGGAACGCACCGCGAGGCGAGACCCGCTCGATAAAGGTGTTGAGCGTGGCCTCGGAGAAAAACCGGCGACCGTGCGCGATGCCTCCGTTGGCGAGCATGAACGCGAGCGTACTCAAGTCCTCGGCCGTCGAGAATAGCCCGGCATGCCCGGCCACCCCGCCCAAGATCGATGCCGTCTCGTCGTGGACCTCGCCTTGCAGCAGGCGGCTGCGGAAATTCCGGTCGATCTCGGTGGGCACGACGGCCTCGTCACGGAAGCCTACCGGCCGAAAGCCTGTGCTGGTCATGCCGAGCGGCTCGAAGACGGCTTGGCGCAGAAACTCGTCGAACGGCAGCCCGCCGATGGCTTCGATCACGTCGCCGAGGACGATCATGTCGAAGTCGCTGTAGCGCGTGCCCTGGCCGGGGGTATAGCGCAGCGAGTCGGCGTAGATGAACGCGCGGACCGAGTCGGGGTCGGTGATGCCGTGGGTGTGGAACGGGTGGAAGACGCGTTGCCCGCCCTGGTGGGCGAGGAGTTGGCGAACCGTCACGATGTCCTTGCCGCCGGCCCCGAAGGCCGGGATGTAGTGGGCCACGGGTGCGTCGAGATTGAGCCGGCCTTGGTCAACGAGCATCATGGCCGCAACCGTCGTGGCCGCGACCTTGGTGACCGATGCGAGGTCGAACACGGTATCCGTTTCGATCGATCGCTGGAGGACGGGGTCAGCGAAGCGCTCGCCATACGTGAAACGCCCGTAGCTCTCTTGTTTTACGAGCACCCCAGCTCGTCCAATGGCCAGCGCTGCGCCTGGAAACACCCGCCGGGTGACCGCTTCCTGCATCGTGAGATCGACGGCATCTAGGGAGTCGGCAACCATGCCGACGTCGTCGGCGGTGCCGTCGCGTAGGCGCGCCTGGGCCACCAGAATGCCATCCCCGACCGCGTGCAGCCCAGGGATGTCGATGGGGAGCGAGCCCTGGATCGGGTAGAGGCCAACGAGCGCATCAGCGACCGCCTCCTGGACATAGTCTCGTGTGTCGTAGGCGGCCAAAAACCCGGCGGGCTGGTCGACGCCGAGCAGGACGTACGGATTGCCAAACGCGGCGAGCACGACGGGCGTCTCGGTGCCAACGAGCCGGTTGACGAGGGCTTGGTGCCGCGACGGCAGCCCGATGCGACCGCTGTAGTTGCGCACCTGCAAGTGCGTCGAGAGAACGACGACATCGTGCTCGGCGGCAAGCCGGGCGAGGGCCGCATGGTCCGCGTCTGAAGCCCCACGCCGGGCAAAGCGGTAGGTGGCCTCTCCATCAAGTACGACGGAGAGGCGGTTGGCTAGCGGTCGCCCGACGGAAGCACGGCTGCCGTCCGAAACAGACACAACGAGAACACGCTGATCTGTACGCAGCGGGAGTACGTCGCCCTCATTGCGGGTGAGCGTGAGCGCGCGCTGTACAATGGTCCGAGCCAGTCGAGCGTTGCGTGCGAGCAACGACGTCGAAGGTGCGGCCAGCGCATCGACATCAGGGCGAGGGGGCGTGCGTTGAAGCAGAGCGCGTGTGCCCCATGGATAGCCTTCGGCGTCGGTCGGCGTGCCCGAGACGGGGATAGGAAACGCCTCCTCACCAGGTTCTGTGTTGGCGGGCGGTGCAGATTGATGCAACCCGAGCCACTCCTTCATGCGAAGAATGCGCCGGACCGAGGCGTCGATGCGGTCTTCCGCGAGTCGACCTGAGCGTACCGCTGCCAGCAGGGCGCGCTTCACGGCGCGCTCGTCCCGTGTGAGAATGAGTTGGTCGGCCCCGGCTTCGACGGCGCGGACGGCAGCCTCGCCCGGAGCGTAGTGCTTGGCAACACCCTCCATGTTCATCCCATCGGTCACGATCAGGCCTTCGAACCCCAGTTCCTCGCGGAGGACGCCGGTCGTGATGGGTTTCGAGAGGGTGGCAGGCGTGTTGGGTCGATCGTCGAGGGCCGGGAGCGCAAGGTGGCCCGTCATGACGCTCATCACGCCAGCCGCGACGCCCTCGCGGAAGGGCATCCACTCGGTCGCGTCGAGACGCTCTCGGCGAAACGGGAGCACAGGCAGGTCGGCGTGGGAATCGACCTGGGTGTCGCCGTGGCCGGGGAAATGCTTGAGCGTGGCGACGACACCGCCATCCTGCAACCCCTGGGCATAGCCGATGACCATCCGGCTAGCCGCACGTGGGTCGGCGCCGAACGCCCGCACGTTGATGATCGGATTGCGCGGGTTCGTGTTCAGGTCTGCGACGGGCGCATAGTTCTGGTGGATACCCAGCACGCGCGACTCGGCTGCGATGCCGCGCCCCATGGCATAGGCCAGGGCCGGGTCGCCGGTGGCTCCGAGGGCCATGGCGTTGGGGAAGCGCGTTGTGCCGCTCGTCCGCATGCCTGCGCCCGTCTCCATGTCCTGCGCGATGAGCAGCGGGATGGCCGCACGTTGCTGAAGTCGGCGAGTCAGTTCTGCTTGATCGTTGGCGTTCCCTCGAAAAAACAGCAGGCCGCCAACGCCATAGTCCTCCACCCGGCTTGTGAGCCGTCGGAAGTGACCACCGGAGAGGTGATCGGGCCGCCCATGCGCGTCGGTGAGGATTAGCTGGCCGACTTTCGCGTCGAGTGAGAGCGTGTCGAGCACGGCATCGGCCCAGGCGCCGGTGCCCGGCCAGGGGTCCTGCGAGACCACGTCGCGGCTGCCGCCCGTGTCCTCGGGCCACACGACCAGCAGCGGGAGTGCAAGGACGAGCCAGAGCAGCAGGCGCATGGGTGAGGAGCGAAAACGGGTGGGAGGGTGCCGCAAATTACGCGGCACCAACAAGGTGCGCAGCCTTCATGCCAGAACGGCGTCGGACAGCTACGGTCGAGGGAAAACCACCCAACAGACGGCTCGGATCCTCCCTACTTGCTGCGCATCGGAGGTCGCGCCCGAGGAGCGAGGAGCGCCGGAATGAAAACGGACACGCCACTCAGCGAGGCGTGTCCGCTCGGTTCGCTTCGTCGCTGGGACGAGCCGCTTAGCGCGCCACGACAAAGCGGCGGGTTTCTACAAACGCCTCGCTCTCCACCCGGACGAGGTAGACTCCGGCAGAGAGGCCCGACATGTCGAAGGGCATCGTGATCGTGCCGAAGGCGCTCCTGTTTTCGACAACCGTGACCGTGCGTCCGAGCGCGTCGTAGACCGTTGCACGGACGGACGTCGGCTCGGTGAGGCGCACTTGCACCCGCGCTTCGGAGGCCGTCGGGTTGGGCCACACCGACGAGACGGTGATTGTCTCGGGTGTGGCGCCGTCCTCGGCGGACACGACGCCGCTGATCTCGAACGTCTCGGCCGTGGCGGTAAAGAACGGAGCCCCGACAGCGCGTACCATCAGGCGGCCCTCGTCGGTGGGCGTGAGCGGCATTGTCACCGTCTCGGTGCCATCGTTCGCGACGTTCTCAGCAACGGGCTCCCAGGTCTCGCCGTTGTCGGTCGAGACCATCACGTCTACTGTGGCGGCTCCAGCCTCGGCGTCGTCGGAGCCTGCAACGTTCCAGGTGACCTCGACCGGCTCGCCGGGCGCATAGACCACGTCCTCCCCTACAGACGTAATCTCAAAGAGCTCGTCGGAATCGATGACTCGCACGCTGGTTTGGGCAACAGATTGGGCACCGCCCCCGCCAAGGTTATCGCGTACGGTGACCTGGAACCGATACGTAATCCCAGCTTCGAGCGGCTCTTCGTCCCGGAGGGGACGGTTGATCAGGAAGCGGTCGAAGTCGGGGACGATCCGGGACGAAGACGGGTTTGGGTCAAAGGCGCGGACGAGTGGGATGGCCCCCGTACCGTTGCCATAGGTGTCCAGCTGCTCCCAGGCGTAGGTGAGCGTCGTGCTCGAATTGTCGCTGGCCTCGCTTTCGAGCGTGAGAAACGCGCCCGGTGGGATCGTGACCACGGTCTCCGCCGTCACCACGGGTATGTCGTTGTCGATGGGTGTCTCGGTGCCACAGTCTCCCTGGGGGCCGCGAACGTAGCGATTCATGAATTCGATGGAGGCACCGTGGAAGTGGTAGCCTACTTGCTCATCCACGCGGCGGTAGGTCGCGAAGTGGGGATACGACATGATGGTGTAGCCGGGGCCAGGCTCTACGCCGAAGAATGCGGGGTCGAAGTCGGAGGACGGCTGCACGAACGCATGCGGCGCGCCGAGCTGATGCCCGAGTTCGTGCGGGAAGACGAGCAGATCGAATGGGGTCGTCTCGTTGCCCACGCCCGAGTAGCCGAAGGACTTCAAGCCCGATACGCATATGACCCCGAGATCAGCGAGGCCGCCGCCTTCGTCGAAGGAAATGAGGTGCCCGAGGTCGTAGTTCTCGTCGCCGATGATGGCATCGATGTTGGTCTGCGCCTGGTCGAGCAACTCGCCTCCGGTCGTGGTGTACGGGTCCGTGTCCGGGTCGTCGTAGACGAGGAGGTCATTGTTCTCGACGAGCTCAAACCGGATGGCCATGTCGCGCTCGAAGATGGCGTTGACACGGTTAACGCTCGCGGCGATGAACGCGAGGGCGCGCGAGGCGCTGCCCCGGGCACGCCGCTGCGTGTACTCACCACGCACGGTCACAGCGAGGCGGTATGTACGCAGCGTCTCGCCAAAGGACGCAGCGTTTCGGGGCGACGCCTTCGGGGGCACGTTGTCAACCAAGAGCACATCGTCGGTGATCGACTGCATGACGATGTCTGGAATCCGCATCGCGGAGGGGCGGAAGACCGCGTGGTGCTGTGCCTGCCGCGTGACTGGCGCGGCAAGGGGCTCGATGACGAGGGTGCCCGCCGCGTCGTACAGCAAACCCGAGAGCCCCTCAGGCGTGAGCGAGAGGCGGCCGTTTGCGGGTCCTTGGACCACGTAGGTACGAATCTCTGGGTAGCGCGCTTGCAGGCCTGGGGCAAGCACGGGCGCCTCCGTCATCGTGACCTCGTGGGCACCTCCTTCCGGCATGGGGAGCCGCATCGTGAAGGGGGCACGGGAGGTGGCCTGGTCGGCCAACGCCGTGTTCATCGCGGCGACGTCGATGCGCACCGTCCGATAGTCCGTCAGATCGGCACGGATGGGAGCCTCGGAGGCGGGCGCTTCGACCCACAGCGTCGGCTGAGCGAAAGCGGGGACGGCAAAAAGAGCGAGGAGAAGCGTACAGAGTCGAGTCATGTTCGCAGAGGGGCGCGTGGTGGGACAGGGTGATTCCGTGAAGGATATGAGTGGTACCCGACGACGCTCGCCTACACCCAGCCCGCGCGTGAGCCAGGGCCAATGACGAAGCGGGGACCACATCTCTAAGGATCCGCAAAGCACGACCGCCTAGCGGGGCAAATCGAGCGGACTAGCCGTCCCTTTTGCAATCCCCCGATGGGTCGGTTAGATTTTGAGCCCCCCCTAAAGTATCGCTCCATGGACCAGGACGGTCGCACGTACAGCATCGGCGAGGTTGCGAAACGCACCGGCGTGAAGGCGCACACGCTGCGCTACTGGGAGTCCGAGTTCGACGTCCTCCAGCCCGCCAAGGACGACATGGGCAACCGGGTCTACTCCGAGGAAGACGTGGCCCTCGTCGAGCGAATCCAATTCCTCCTCTACGGAGCGAAGTACACCCAAGAGGGAGCTCGGCAGGTGCTTCACGGGCGGTTGAGCGAGACCGACACCGACACCCTGCCGCCGGATCGCGCGTCCCTCTGGGCGCTGCGTGGCTTTCTGGTAAAGCTGTTGCAGGACCTCGGCGACGCGCCGTAGTTTGCTCGTCCTGTGTTCGCCATCCGTAACCCCACGGCGGCGCAGTGTAGTTCGGGATGTGGCGCAGCCCGGTAGCGCACCTGCATGGGGTGCAGGGGGTCGCAGGTTCAAATCCTGTCATCCCGACTTTCGCCCGGCTTCGCTGAGAGTGACCTCAGAGAAGCCGGGCTTTTTTGTGCGGACGACGGAGCCCATAGCCGCGATGTCGTGGGCCGGGGTTGTCTTTCCTACGTCGGGCGCGGTGCGTATTCTTGCAGGCGCTCCCCACCGTACCACCAAACTTATGCCCGAGGTACCATCCGGCTCCTCTTTCGAGGCTGATCTCCGCGCCCTCCGAGAGGAGCGCGGCTTATCAATCGCCGACATCGAGCGGGCCACGCGCGTGCCAGCTGACGTGGTGCGTCGCTTTGAGAGCGGAGTGCTGATGCAGGATCCTGACTACAGTGCGGTATACCTGCGCGCGTTCGTGAAAGCGTACGCCGAGGCACTCGACCTATCGACAGCGCGTGTCCATGAGGCGTTCGAAGCATCACGCAAGGGGGCCTACGCAGGAACCCTCGCACCCACCCATGAGGCCGACGAGATCGAAGCGGCGACAGAGGCCAACACGGACGCGTCAGCTGCAACGGCCGACACTGCAACGGCCGACACTGCAACGGCCGACACTGCAACGGCCGACACTGCAAAGACGACCGTCTCAACCCCGACAAAGAAGGGCGCAGCCCCGCACACGTCGGCATCACCAGCGTCCCCGGTAGAGACGGACAAGAGGGGCGCGCGCTCGTCTGACACACTGCCCACCCCCGCGGCTACGAGTGCGTCGGAGTCAACGTCCAGGGCCGCGGAGACAGCCCCGATGGTGGAAGCACTGGCGACCAAGCCCGCGCCTGATACTGCGACGGCCACGCCGCAACCGCCACGCCGCGGCAGCGCGCCCTCGACGCTGTCGAGTTCGAACCAGTCGTGGGGCCTCGTCGTGGGCATTGCTGTGCTGTCGGTCTTGGCGCTCAGCGTCGTCTTCTGGCTCATTTTCCGCAACCCCACGCCTGACCTTGAGCCCGTGGCGGCTGCACCGGTCGTCGACACGACCGCGGTCCCGGACAGCGCGGCAGCGGCTCGCCCTGCTAGACCCCCCACTCCCCAAGTCGGCGACTCGATTCGGGTCACCCTGATTGCAGCTGAAGGACCGCTGCAGAACTTCCGTGTTCAGGCCACGCCCGATATCCGGCGCCCATATTGGGTGGAGCAGGGGAGCGAGGTCACGTTTACGAGCCTGACGGAGGTCGTTGTGTGGGGCAATGAGACGGCGAGCGGCTGGCGCATCGACTCGGAGGCCCAACTGCGCATCGAAGGGCTCACCTACGCCCCTGCAGACGGGGCCGTACAGCGGTTCACGAGGGCACGCGCCCAGGCCGTCGTCGACTCGTTGCATCGTGCGCAACATGGCGACTAGGCACTGTCTGGATATTCGCGCAGGTAGCGCTCCATGATCGCCAACTGCACCATCGCTCGATAGCTCCCCGCC
>JBCBNX010000033.1 GCA_039821555.1 Bacteroidota bacterium | reverse complement strand
CGGCGTACCCGCTCGCGGCCGCGCTCGGGCCCTCGCGGGTCGATGCGGGGTGTGGTGGCGTAGGCGTCGTCTGCGTACCAATCGGCGACCCACTCCCATACGTTTCCGTGCATGTCGTACAACCCCCAGGGGTTGGGCTTGCGCGTCGCGACGGGCTGCACCCTGCCGGCTGCATTGCTCCGAGTCCAGGCATACGCGGTGAGCGAGTCCTCGTCAACCCCATGCGACCACGGCGACGTCGTGCCTGCCCGCGCTGCGTACTCCCACTCCGCTTCGGTTGGTAGCCGAAACCGAAGGACGGAGTCGGTGGAGTCGGTAGCCGGGCCGCTCAGCCGAGGGAAGAAACGCTGCGTATCGTCCCACGAAAGGATGCGTGCTGGGGCTTGCGGACCTCCACGGCCGCCGCTCGTGCCCATCACCGCATTCCAAACCGACCACGTTGTCACGGTGGTGGCGAGCCAGAATCCGCGCGTGAGAATGATATCGTGCTGCCGTTCATGATCGATGCCCGACGCGGTCGTGTCCCGGTCGAGCGGGCCCATCGGCTCATCCAGATCAGAACCCATCTGGAACGAACCAGGCCGTATCCAGACGAAGCGCGGTGTGTCCTGCGGGGGTACGAACACGACCCGAGGCTCGCGAGCAGGAGGTTCTTGAACAGGACGCGCGAGCAGCACGGCGTCGATATCGCGCGGGTTAGGCCACACGCATGCGGACAGTGCCAGCACACACGCAAGACCTACGACGGCGCAACGCATCGCTACAGGATGTCCAGGTCGCCAATCAAGTTGTTCTGGGGTGCTCCAATTCGGCCATCGCGCGGCCCGTTTTCGAGGCTGAGCACGCCGCGCGGGCACACGGCCGAGCACACACCGCAGCCGACGCAGCTAGCGCGCACGATGTTCTGGCCGCGCTGGGCATACCACCGCACATCGATGCCCATCTCGCAGTAGGTCGAGCAGTTGCCGCACGAGATGCACTGGCCGCCGTTGGTAGTGATGCGGAAGCGCGAGAAGAAGCGCTGCTGAAGGCCGAGGATCGCTGCCATCGGGCAGCCGAAGCGGCACCACACGCGGCTGCCGAACACGGGATAGAACCCCACGCCGATCACGCCGGCAAACATCAGCCCGATGAAGAAGACGTACCACTTCTTGAAGCCTGTGGCGATGGGGCCAAGCACGCCCCATTGCGCGTTGGCCCAGAGCATCAGCGTCGTCAGGATGATGAACGCGAGCACGCCGTGGATCATCCAGCGCTCGATCTTCCAGGCGCGCTGGCTCTTGTCGGAAAGGTGCCGATAGGGATCGCCTGCCGTCTCAGCGAGGCCGCCGCAGCCGCAAACCCACGAGCAGTACCACCGCTTCCCAAAGAAGTAGGTCAGCACCGGCGTGCCGATGAAGATCATCGCCGCGCCAAAGATCAGCGCCGCCATCGGCATCCAGCCAAAGGTGTCGGGCCAGAGGCCGTCGTAGTCAAGCGGCCAGAAGTAGTGCAGGTAGAGCTCTGGCTGGTCGAGCAGCACGAAGAGGTACGGCAGCGAATAGCCGAAAACGAGCTGGAAGAAGACGACGCTGACCGTGCGAATCTTCTGATAGCGGATGTGGCGGTACTTCAAGAACGCCCGCACACCCATCGTCCCGACCGCGAGCGAGTAGAACGAGCCGTACATCACCCACTGGCGCGAGCCTTCCGGATAGCCGAGCGCGTTCGAGATCGGGTCGAAGACGGCAATCAGACCGGTGAGGTACTGCGGAAACCAGTAGACGAGGACGTATAGCCCCGTGAGCAGGATGCCCCAGAGCCAACCGACGTGTCCGCGCGCCTGCTGCGCACTGAACATAATCCCGTGATTCTGGATGCCCGCATGCCCCTGCCCGTAGGTGAGCCACGCGTAGGCCATGCCGCCCCCCCCGAACCCGATGACGACCGTAGCAAGTAACGCGCCGCCGAAGCCGCTTCCGCTCGCCCATCCCACGAGACACGCCAGCGCACCGATGCCCACAAACACGAGCGCGACCTTCTGCGCGGTCGATGGGTGATACGCCGGGTTGCCCGTGAGCGACAGCGACGGATCGTAGTTCGGGACTTGGTCGAACGCAGGCCGGTCGGCGCTGAGGCGGAAGGGCGCGGTGGTCATAGCGTGTGGCGGCTAGCGTTGAAATTCAGTGCGTTGGGCGGAGCAATCGGGCGAAGCCATCAATCGGACGAAGCTATCGGCTGAGGGCCAACAACGAGCGAATACGGCCGCGGGTACGTTCGAGGGTGAGAGTGCGCCCCGCCTGGCGATTGTATTGCGCGACGAGGTCGGCTTCGTGCTGGGCGGTGAACTCGGGGTCGAAGTTGGCCGCGCCGAGGTTCTGGAGCACCGTCTCGATGTCGGTGCCGTGCTCGATCCAGTGTGTGCACACGTCGTGACGATAGCGGATGCCCATCACGTTGACCGCCGTGAGACTCGACACGTTGCGTGCGCTATCGGCGACGGTGTAGTTGAGCCGGATCGCCTTGTCCTCGGTGGGATGCTGCCAGTAGAGCGTCCGCTCGTCGGCGGCCAGCGTCGTGTTCAGGTCGCCATAGACCTGCCATTCGAGGTCGAAGAACTTCGCGGAGTTGAAGAACACGCCGGGCGCATACGCACGCGGCTGACCGCACAGGCCGAACGCGGCTGTTGCGCCGTGCACGCGGCCTGCGTACCACAGCGGTTCGATCGGTCGACGCCCCGGCGGTGGCGTCCGGTGCTGCGCACAGTCCCCCGCGGCGTAGATGTCGGGGAGGTTCGTCTGAAAGTGCTCGTCCACCAGGACGCCCCGGTCTGTTTCGATGCCAGAGCCTTTCAGGAACGCGACGTTCGGCGCAACGCCAATGGCGATGCCCACCCATTGCGCCTCGACGGTGTCGCCCCGGCTCGTCGTAACGGCGTGGACGCAGCCGGAGCTGTCGGGCAGCACCTCGGCGAGTTCGGTTTCGAGCCGCAGGTCGATGCCACACGCGCGGATGTGCTCGTTGACCATCATGCCCTCCTCCTCGGGAAGCGCGGCCGGGAGGTACCATGCGCTGCGGACGAGCAGCGTCACTCCGATGCCGCGCGTATGCAGCATCTCAGCGAGTTCGACGCCGATGAGCCCCCCTCCGACCACAACCGCATGCCGAACACCAGCCGTGTCGGTCTCCATTCGGTCGAGGTCTTGGAGGTCGTAGAAGCCCTGCACCCCTTTGAGCTCTTGCCCAGGCCAGCCTGCGAATCGCGGCACGGAGCCTGTAGCAATGAGGAGCTTGTCGTAGCTCATCGGCTGGGCGTCGCGCAGCGTCAGTGTCTTCGCGGACGCATCCACCGCCAACACCCGGTCGCGGACGAGGTCGATGCGGTTCTTCGTCCAGAAGCCGTCCTCGTAGAGCTTCGTGTGCGCGAACTGGAGGTCGCCCATGTAGAGGTACATCAGCGCCGTGCGCGAGTACGGGTGATCGCTCTCGTCCGAGACGACGGTGATGCGCGCGCTGGCGTCGAGCTTGCGGACGTGCCGCGCGGCCGTGATCCCGGCGATGCCGTTGCCAACGATGACGAGGTGCATGGGAGCGTGGAGCGACGAAGGACGAGTGTAGAGCGACTGGAAGGTGCCAGACAAGCAGCAAAGAGTCAAGGCCTAGCTGACTCTATTCGCTGGTCACCCGTCGCTAGTCGCGCTCAACCGTCAGGCCCTTACCCGGCGCGCGTATGTTTCTGGCGCCCGTCCCCTCTTCTGCGCCCCTCATGACCTACGGCATCACCGGCAACCCCTACAAGGACGAGCTTTGGCCTGCCGTGGCCGACCTGCTCGGTTGGTTGGACGAACGCGACCTGGGCTACTGCCTGGACACGCACATCGCGGAAGGGTTGGATCGCCGTTCATTGGTCGATACCGCGACGTGCCGCCGTGAGGCCGTTTCCGACCTCGCCCGGCACTGCGACCTCGTCCTCTCGTTCGGCGGCGATGGGACGATGCTCCGCTCCGTGGCCGATGTAGGCAGCGCTGCCACGCCAATCCTGGGCGTCAACATCGGGCGCCTTGGCTTCCTGGCAAAGGTCGAAGTCAATGACCTCACCGACGCCCTCGTCCAGATCGAAGCCGGGCGCTTCGACACGGAGGAGCGGCTTCTTCTCGAAGCTACCCTCCACCACACCGACGGCCCCACGGAGACGTTCGTAGCGATGAACGACTTCGTGATCGACAAGTCGGGCTCGACGAGCATGATCGAGGTGGAGGCTACGGTGGACGACCTGTATCTCAACACCTACTGGGCCGACGGCCTCATCGTCGCCACGCCCACGGGGTCGACGGCCTACTCGCTCTCCGCGGGCGGTCCGATCATCACGCCCGGCTCGGGGGTCGTCGTGCTGACGCCTATCGCCGCGCACACGCTCACCGCCCGCCCCATCATCCTGCCCGACTCGTGCCAGATCGAGCTCGAAGTGAGCGCTCGGGGGGGCGGCTATGTGGTGGCGGCCGACGGACAAACCGAGCGCCCCGGCACCGACGGGCTCCGCATGTCGATTCGGAAGGCCGACTATGTCGCGCGCCTCGTCACGCTGCCGGGGCAAACCTATTTCAAGACGCTCCGCAGCAAGCTCATGTGGGGCCAGGGGCGCCGCCACCGTGGCGGAAGCACGCGTGATTGAGGTTTTTCGTTTGGCGGATTTTAGAATCGAAAATCGCCCATCTCAAATCCTCACCCTGTCCAGCCGATGCTCACGGCGATGACGAGGACCACGACGCCCATCGCGAAGAGCAGCAACTGAAGCGGCAGGATCCAGCGCGCCCACGTTTGCCAGGGCACATCGGCGAGGGACAGCGCCCCCATCAGGACGGCACTCGTGGGAATGATGAGGTTCGTGAAGCCATCGCCCATCTGGAAGGCGAGCACGGCCGTCTGGCGGCTCACACCGACAAGGTCAGCGAGCGGGGCCATGAGTGGCATGGTGAGGGCGGCCTGGCCGCTACCCGAAGGGACGAAGAAGTTGATCGCTGTCTGCACGCCGTACATCGCCGACGCGGCGACGGCAGGCCCAAAGTCGCCAACGGCTGACGCCAGGGCGAACAGAATCGTGTCGATGACCTGCGCATCCTGCAGCACGATGAGGATGCCCCGCGCGAGGCCGATGATGAGCGCCGTCGCCACGAGGTCGCGTGCCCCTTCTTGGAAGGCCTTCGCCGTACCGTTGCCACCAAGCCCGCCGACGAGCCCCATCACAATACCGAGCGCCACGAAGAGCGCCGCGATTTCGTTGATATACCAGCCAAACTCCAGCACACCGAAGACGAGCACCCCGAGCCCCGCGACGAACACCAGAAGCACGTTGCGCTGCTGTGGGGTAAGGGAGGCATCCGCTGCCGAATCGTCGAGGCCCTCTTCGGCGCGCTTTTTCTGATCCAGGGCATACGTTGGGCTACGGGTCGGGTCCCGTTTGACGCGGGCTGCGTGCCACATCACGAAGGCCGTCGCCACCGTGGTCGTGCACACCCAGAGGCCGATGCGAAACGGCACGCCCGAGAAGAGCGGCACCTCGGCGATGCCCTGCGCGACACCCACGGTAAAGGGGTTGAGGAACGCCCCCGCAAACCCGGCGCCGCTCCCGATGAACGGGATCGCTACGCCCGTGATGCTATCGTACCCTAGCGCGAGGGCCAGGGGCACGAAAATGAGCACGAACGGAATCGTCTCCTCCGCCATCCCGAACGTCGCCCCGCCGAGTGAGAACAAGGCCATGAAAAGTGGGACGAGCGCCAACTGAACCGCCCGTGATTGCTCCGCCGCACCAACAAGCCTTCGCAACGCGGCATCCACGGCCCCCGTCCGCTGAAGCACGGCGAACGCCCCGCCGACGAGCAGGACGAACGCGATGATCGGTACAGCGTCAGGGTCGGTGATGCCCAGAATCGGCGCAAGGAGGATAATGCCGAGCGTACCGCCAAGCCGTCCGAGCCAGCCATCATCGTCGCGCTCGAGGTAGTTGAACGAGCCCGGCACGACGACTTCGCGCTCCCCAGCCCCCTCCACCTCCATCATCGTCTTCTCGAACGCGCCCGGCGGGATGAACCATGTTGCCACCGCCGCGAGCACGATGATCGAGAAAATGATGAGCATCGTGTCCGGGGCACGGAAACGGGGCTGGGCCATGGCGATTTCAGGTAGCGATCTTGTGGGTAGCGATCCTCGTCGGATCGGGCGAAAATACCGCGCGGGCCGCACAACTCCGTGACGCCGTCCGTTGTACTGCTACCCTCGTCCGTGTGCCATCCTCTTGCCTCGCATGCGTTTCCCATTCGCTTTCGTCGTCTGTGCCTGCGCCGCCTTTTCTGTTGCGGCCCCCCAGGCGTCTGCGCAAGAGACGGCGTCAGAAGGAACGGCGTCACCCGTGAACGGCCAGGATCTCGTAGCGCAGGGCCTATTCGTACGCGGCTTGACGCAGGCCCGCCTGAGCAACTTTGAGGGCGCACTCGAAGCCTATGCGACGGCGCTTGACTTGGTCGGCCCGGATGCGACGATCCTACTGGCCATGGCCGAAGCCTACGAAGCGCTCGACCAGCCTGACGACGCCCTCTTCTTCGCCCAGCAGGCCGCGCGCGCCGACGAGAGCGCTCTCGCCCCGCTCCTCCTCATCGCCGATCTGCTCCGCGCAGCCGAGCGTCCTGGGGAGGCTTTGGCAGCGTACGAACGGGCCCTCGAACGCGACCCTGACGCGGACGAGGCCCGCGCAGCCCAAGCCGCCCTCCTAGAATCGCTGGGCCGCGTTGACGAGTCGATCCAGGCGCAACGCGCTCGGCTAGCCCACGTGTCTGATCCACGACCGATCCGGCGCCAGCTCATCCGGCTCTATGACAAAACGAGCCAGACCGACGCTGCCCTCGCCGAAGTAGAAGCGCTCCTGGACGAGGATCCGTATGCCTACCCCGTCCGGCTCGATCTCGCGCGTCGCTATCTCGATGCCGAGCGCACAGACGAGGCGCAGGTCGTCCTCGACGCACTCCGCACCGACTATCCGCACGACGCGCAGGTGGCGGTGCTCCTCGCCCGAGCGATGCAGGACGCCGACGCCGAAGGCGCAACGGCGCTGCTCGCCGGCCTGGGAGCGTCGGAAGATCCCGACGCACTGTTCGGACGGGCCGCCGCGCTGTTCAACCGCGCGGAGAACGACCCTGCTGTTCGCCCTGAAGCGATGGCAGCGCTAGAGCGGCTTCTCGCGCTGGAAACGAGGCCCGACGCGCTTCGGATGCTTGGCCTCCTGCACCGCGCACAGGGGAACGCTGGCGAGGCTGCGCGCCTGGTGGCCCGAGCCGTTCAGGCAGAGCCACGCCGCCTGGACTGGTGGGCCGAAGCGATCCAGACGGCCCTATTCGCACGCAACGCGTCGCTTGCCGAGCGCCTCTCCGATGAGGCTCTGCTCCTCTTTCCCGGCCAGCCGACGTTGGTGGACGCTGCCAGCGTCGCCTATCTCGAAGCCGACCGCCCCCGCGACGCCGCGTATGCCCTGCGCACCCTCGACGCCCCCTCGGCTACACAACTCGAGCGCCTCGGCGATGCGGAGAGCGCACTCGGAAACGGCGAGGCCGCCCGAATCGCCTGGGAGCAGGCACTCGTCTTGGATCCCAACAACGCCGTCCTCCGCGAAAAGCTCACGCGCGCGCCTTGAGCGTCGTGCTGCACACAAGTGACGAGGCGAACGCCCCCGTCGGCTTCGTGCTAGCTTTCCCCTCCACCGCCACGCCTTCTGCACCACATGCGCCACGTTCGACTGGGATCTTGTCTGCTCTTGACGGGCGTGCTCATGGCAGCCGCCGGATGCCGGACGAGCCAACTCGTGAGCGACGCGCCGGACGCTGAACTCCCGGACGCCTTCCCCAACCACCCAGCCGCCGCCATCGTCGAAGCCGTGCGGTTGGAAGCGCAGCCGCTCCAGACGTTCGAGAGCCAGAGTCGCATCAAGGTCGAGCGCCCTGGACAACGCGCGACGCTCTCAGCTCGCCTGCGGCAGTCTGCCGACTCGCTGTTTGGCTCGCTGTCTGGCCCCTTTGGCATCCGCGTGGGCGAAGGCCTCGTCACGCCCGACTCGTTCTACGTCGCCTACACCTTCGGCGGGACCTACTACACCGGACCGCTCGACGCCGCCTCCCGGTTTGTCCCGCTTCCGCCGTCGAGCCGCGATCTGTTCGCGAGCCTGACGGGCACGGTCACCCCGCTGGCTGACGCCGACTGGACGGTCGCCAGTGACAGCGCACACTACCTCCTCGCCACGACGCTCGCGACGCCGAGTGGCCCCGTTGAGCAGCGCCTCCGCGTGGACCCCGCGCTCTGGCGCGTCGTCGAGGCCGTCGACTACGGTCCGGCTGGGGAGATCCTCAGCATCCGCACGTTCTCGTCCTTCGACCAGATCGATGGCATCGTCGTGCCGCGCCGCGTGATGATCCAGGCGCCGAGTGAGGAGGCGACGGTCATCTTCGAGCACGTCAAGCTGACGGTCAATCCACCAGCACTCACGTTTCCGAGCCCGCGACCACAGGGGATGGACGTGGAACGCGTGGAATAATGCTTGCCCCACCACGTTGACGGTCGTCAGCCTCCTACCGACCGTTCGCTCTCGTCGCACACCTCGCCTTGCTACTCATGCTGTCTGCTTTACCGCTGCGCCTGCTCGTGCTCGGGTCGCTCGTTGCGCTAGCTCCGCTTAGTTGGGCACAAAGCACGCTCTCCGAGCGCATCCAGTCCCAGAACGCCCTCCGCGACCTGGAGAGCGAAATCGAGGAGTTCTCCGCCCGCATCGATGCCACGCGGGCCGATGAGCAAACGGCCATGGCGACGCTGCGCGAACTCGACGCCGAGTTGGGGTTGCGGGAAGACCTGATCGCCTCCTATCGCGGGCGACTCCGCCTCCTAAATGCGCGCACCGACTCGCTCCAGCGCGGCGTCGACGCCCTGGAGGCCGAGATCGAGTCGCTGCGTGAATCGTATGCGACGCGGGCCCGATCCGCCTACAAACGGAGCCGCCTGTCCGACCTCGCGCTGATCCTCTCGGCGCAGTCCGTGACCCAGGCGCTCGTACGGGCGCGCTACCTCCGCCGCTTCACGGAGGACCGGCAGCGCCAGATGGACCGCGTCCGCGAACGTACCGCCGCGCTCGAAGCGCAGCGCATCGAGTTGGACGCCGCCAAAGGAGACGTGCAGGGACTCATTGCGCGCGAGCGAAGCGAGCAGTCTGAAATCGCCTCACGCAAGGACGAGCGGACGGCCCTGGTGACGCAACTCTCGGGGCAGCGGGCGGCGCTCGAAGCTGAGATCCGCCAGCGCGAAGCCGATGCCACGGAACTGCGTACGCGTATCAGCGCCCTCATTCAGACAGAACGCAGTGAGGCCCTCAACCCAGCCGATACGCGTTCCGAGGCAGAAATTGCCCGCGCCGCTCGGCTCTCGGGCTCGTTCCGCGACAACCGGGGCCGTCTGCCTTGGCCTGCCCTCGGCACGCTGGTGGGACGCTACGGCCAGCGCACCAACCCGGTCACCAACACCATCACGACCGCCCCCGGCATCGACATCAGCACAGCGGCGGGGGCCGAGGTGCGCTCGGTGTTCGACGGCGTTGTCGCGCGCGCCTCGCGGATGCCGTCGTTCGGCAGCTACCTCATCATCGAGCATGGCGACGTGAAGACGGTCTACGGCAACCTCTCGCTCGTGAGCGTGGCGCCCGGCGACCGCGTGCGAAGCGGCCAAGTCATCGGTCGTGCCGGTACGGCGACCACACCGCGTGGCGCTGGCGTGTTCTTCGCCCTCTACGACGGCAACGACGAGCAAGACCCGCTCCCCTGGCTCCGCCCGCGGTAGCGCCCGCGCTTCGGTTCTGAAGCCACGTCCTACCTCCTCGACAGCATCGCTCATGAACAATCCCGCCACCTTAAGCCCTATGCGCATCGTGTTGGCGGCCGTCCAACCTTCGATGGCACGGGCGTGGCGTGCGCATTGCAGCGACCTCCCCTTTGCCGAGGTGCACGAAGGCTCCATCCTGGACCTGAACGTGGATGCTGTAGTCAGCCCAGCCAACAGTTTCGGCTTCATGGATGGCGGGATCGACGCGGTCTACCTCGACCATTTTGGTCGCCAGCTTCAGGATCGCTTGCGCGAGGTCATCGTGGAGCAACACGCCGGTGAGTTGCTTGTCGGTACGGCTGCGATACTCCCGACGGGAGCCTCGACGATCCGTCACCTGATAGCGGCACCCACCATGCGCGTGCCTATGATTCTACGAGACTCAGTGAACCCCTATCTGGCGGCCCGTGCGGTTCTGCTGTTGCTGCGCGACGGCACTTTCACTGATGGCGTTCCTGTCTCGGATCGCGTTCGCTCCGTCGCGTTTCCTGGCCTCGGCACAGGCATCGGACAGATCAGCCCAAACATTTGCGCACACCAAGTGCGGGCAGCCATCGACGAAGTCGTGTTAGGCAAGCACGCAATGCCTCGCTCCTGGGCCGAGGCCAGCGAACGGCACCAGCTTCTGTATACCGACCGGCTAACGCGTTTACAGCACCGACGCTAGACTGTCCGGCAGAGTCAACGGCTCAACTCGAGCACCAGCGTCGTCCGTGCAGGGAGCGTGACCTTTTCACCGTCGAGGATGTAGCGCTCACCAGACACGACATCGCGGCCTGAGGTGACGCCCTGGAGCCGCTCCGAAAAACGGTCGAGGCCGAGATCGTAGGGCTCGTCGTTGCGGTTGACGACCACCATCACCGCATCGCCGTTCGGCTCATCTTCCCAGCGGAAGTAGACGTAGGTGCCGTTGCGCGGGACGAACTGCGTGAGCCGACCGTCGTGCACCACTTCAGCAGTCTTCCGCCACTGCGCGAGCGCACGGAAGTGCTCGACGGTCAGCGCCTCCTCGGGCGTACGGTCCGCCGCCTCGAACACGCTGCGGTCGTCGTCGGGCCAGCCGCCGGGCATCGTCTGACGGCGTACGCCGTGGCCGAGCGCCTCGTCGCCGTCGTTCTCGAAGGCGAGTTCGGTGCCGTAGTAGACCTGAGGGATGCCGCGCGTGGTCAAGAGCACCGCGAGCGCCATGCGTACGGCTGCGGCATCGCCGCCCACCTGCGTGCGGTAGCGCGGCACGTCGTGATTGTCGAGGAAGGTGACGAGGTCGTTGGGGTGGTCGTAGAGGTAGTCCTGCGACAATTGGATGTATAGCTCGAAGAGGCTGCTGTGGTCTTGGAAACCGCGGACGAGGGCATAGTGCACCTGGAAGTCAGTCACGCTGCGGAGGCGCGCGTCGTAGCCGTCGGTGTGCCCCTCGAAGCCGGTCTGCCAGTAGGCTTGGTGCGCCGTCCGCTGCAGCCACGCCTCGCCGACGATGTTGAACGTGGGAAACTCGGCCATGACATAGTCCACCCAGCGCGCCATGTAGTCCTTGTCGGGGTAGACGTAGGTGTCCATCCGGATGCCGTCGATGCCGGAGTGCTCGATCCACCAGACGGTCTTCTGGAGGAGGTACTGCGCCAGCAACTCGTTCTTCTGATTGAGGTCGGGCATCTCGCGGACGAACCAGCCATTGAGCAGCCGATCACGGTCGCTATCGGACGCGTACGGGTCGAGCGCCGCCGCGCCGACGTAGTTGGTCTGGCCGTATTCCTCCCAGCTGTTGAACCAGTCCGACGTCGGCGGGTCGGCCATCCACCAGTGACGGTCGCCGACATGGTTGTGGATCATGTCCATGATGACCTTCATCCCGCGCGCATGGCAGGCGTCGACCAGTTCGATAAACTCGTCGTTGGTCCCAAAGCGCGGGTCGATGGCGTACATGTCGGTCGCCGCGTAGCCGTGATAGGCGCCGTATTCGGGCGTCATGTCGTTCTCGAAGACGGGCGTGAACCAGATCGCGGTGAGGCCGAGGTCATCGAGGTAGTCGAGGCGGTCGATCACGCCGCGCATGTCGCCGCCCTGGCGCGCGTTCACGTCGCTGCGGTCGACGCCTTCTAGGTAGCCCGGGATCGAGTCGTTGGCGACATCGCCGTTGGCGAAGCGGTCGGGCATCATGAGGTAGATCACGTCCTCGCTCGAAAAGCCCTGCGCGTAGGTGCCCGGCTGGCGGGTACGCGGGCGTAGCTCGTAGGCGTGCGTGAGGGCGCCATCGGGATGATCGAAGCGGAACGTGAGCGTGCCCGGCTGCACGTCCGGCGCGAGGTCGAGCGTCAGGAAAACGTAGCTCGGGCTCTCTACCGCGACTGTCTCGCGGAGCGTCACGCCGGGGTAGGCGTCGAGCGACACGCGGGCTCCGGCGAGGTCGTCGCCGTAGACGAGCACCTGCAACTCGGTGTGGACCATCCCCGCCCACCAGAACGCAGGCTCGACGCGCTCGATAGCGGGCTGGGCAAGTGCGGGAAGCGCGAAAGCAAGCGCGAAAACAAAAAGCAGACGACGCATCAGTCGGGGGAACGGGTGGAAGCAGCGCATACGTGGAAGTATACCGCTGCAACCACCTCCCTATTCCCCGCGCCGAATGGCAGCTACGGGGTCCGTCATCGCAGCGCGTCGGGCTTGCAGGCTCACCGTCCCGAACGCCACGCCGAGCACGATCAGGCCCGCCAGCACGAACGGGATCGGGCTGAGACTTGTCTGGTAGGCGAACGAGTCGAGCCAGCGCGTGAGGCCGAGGTAGGCGAGCGGCCAAGCGACCACCATCGCCACGAGCACGAGCTGCACGGACTCGCGCGAGAGGAGCAGGATCAGGTTGCCCACGCTCGCGCCGAGCACCTTGCGCACGCCGATCTCTTTCGTGCGCTGCTCCGCGGTGAAGCTCGCCATGCCCAGCAGGCCGAGACACGCCACGAGGATGCCGAAGAGCGCGAAGCCCGCCGCCACGCGCCCGAGCGCCCGCTCCGCGCGGTAGAGCTGCGCGAGGCTCTGGTCGAGGAAGGTGTACTCAAACGGCTTCTCCGGCACGAACGCCGCCCACTGGGCCGCGATGTGGTCGAGCGCGGCCGTGGGGTTGCCCGCGTCGAGGCGGATGACGAGGTAGCGCCCGAAGAAGCCGAAGTTGTTCGCCGCGAAGCGGTCGAGCACGAACGGCCCCACGGGCGTGCGTAGCGAGGTGTAGTGAAAGTCCGAGGTCACGCCGATCACGGTGCGGTCGTCGAAGGTGCGGCCAAGCGCGTTCTCCGGGCTCTCCCACCCGAGGTGGCGCACCATCGCCTCGTTGACCATCACGGCAGACGAATCGGTGCCGAAGTCCTGCGAGAACCCACGCCCGGCGACCAGGTCGAGCGCGAGCGCCTCCACAACCTCGTCGTGGACTAAGAGTCGGGGGAACTGGACGCGGTCCTCCTGGCCGTCGAGGCCGTACGAGTTCGTCTGGTACTTGCTGCCGGGCACGTCCTCTGTCGCCGTCACGGCGAGCACGCCGGGGTGCTGCTGGAGCGCACTGCGGAAGGCGTCGTACTGCTGGATGATCGGCGAGCGCTGCGTGGGCACGAGCACGACCTGCTCCTCCTCAAAGCCGAGGTTCTTCGACTGGAGGTAACCAAGCTGCTGGAACGCGACGAACGTCCCGACGAGGAGCGCGATGGAGAGCGCGAACTGCGCCACGACGAGGCCCTTCCGGAGGACGGCCGACGCTTTGAGGTTGCCCACGCGGAGGTCGCCCTTGAGCACCTTCGCCGGGCGGAAGCCGGAGAGGAACACGGCCGGATACAGCCCTGAGAGCACGCCCACAACGAGCACGACCATAAGAAGGCTCAGCGGCACCGTCGGGTGCTCGATGGGGTTGACGCTCAGCGCCTTGCCCGCGAGTTCGTTCAGGAACGGCAGCAGCAGCAAGATGAGCGGCACGGCTAGCACGAGCGCCGCGAGCGTTGTCAGGATCGACTCGCCGAGGAACTGCCGGACGAGTTGCCCCCGCTCCGCACCGAGCACCTTGCGCATCCCGACCTCCTTCGCCCGCTGTGCACTCCGCGCCGTGGCGAGGTTCATGAAGTTGATGCACGCGATGAGCAGCACGAAGACTGCAATCGCGGAGAAGATGTAGACGTACGCGATGTCGCTGTTGGGCGCCATCTCGAAGTCGAGTGCCGAGCGGAGGTGGATGTCGGTGAGCGGCTGGAGGTAGAGCCGCACGTCGGCCTTGATGAAGTCGGGGAAGTAGCGGTCCACGTACGCCGGGAACTGCGCCTCCAGCGCCGTCGGCGCGACGCCCCCGCGGAGCAGCACGTAGGTCCAGGCCGGGTTCCAGTAGTAGTTTTCCGTGAGGTTCGGCCCCATCCACTGGTTCAACGTGACGAACGCGCCGAGGATGTCGTACTGGATGTGCGACTGGTCCGGCTGCGGCGCGACGACGCCCGTGACCTCGAACTGCCCCTGCCCCTCGAAGGTGAGCGTCTGCCCGATGGGGTCGTCCTCGCCGAAGTACTTCGCCGCGATGGCGGGCGTGATGAGGAGCGTCATCGGCTCGGTGAGCGCGCGGCTCGGATCGCCCGCGAGCAGTTCCACGTCGAACACGTCGAAGAGCGACGAGTCGGCGAAGAAGAAGCGGGCCTCGTTGTGGCGGATCAGGCCCGCCTGCACGGCGGCGGCACTGTCTGCGCCGACGAGGCCATCCGTGGGCGGGCGGTACTCGAACGTGACCGTTGGCTGCTGGAGGTTGAAAAACCGCACCGACGCCTCCACCTGCGCGTCGTGGTCCGTCCAAATCGTTTCCCCGACCGGCAGCGGCTGGCTGGCCGACTCCTCCGCGCCTTCGATGATCTCGACGACGCGGTAGATGCGGTCGGCGTTGGCGTGGTGTTGGTCGTAGGCGAGTTCGTCCTGCACGTAGCGCACGATCAACACAAAGCACGCGATGCCGATGGCGAGCCCGAAGATGTTGATGAACGCGTAGCCGGGCTGGCGACGGAGCGCGCGCCACGCGACGGTGAAGTAGCTGCGGAGCATGGGTGGCAGGCGGTTCGAGGTGGGGTCAGGACACAGAGGCCAGACGCGTGCAGCTCGCTCATGGGAAGGAGGGGTGCTGCTTTTTTAGCGCCGAGAAGTTCTGGAGCTACGACCGTCTTCTCCCCGGGATGCACCAGGTGTGCTTCGCGCAGGATCGGACAACTGTGCACCCTGGCCACACCTTCGAGGGCCGTCCAGCACTAGCCCTCGGCACGCAGCCTCGTTCCCGTGCGTGATCGCGCGACGGACCGCAGCGCCGCGTGCCTCGACGCCCACGACTCGGCCTCTGCGAACAGGTCGTGGGTGTGCAGGTAGCGAAACGTGCTGGCCCGCCCTGCGAGCGTGAGATTCGTGAAGCGGCGGAGGTATGCCTGCACGCGCTCCACGTAGACTCGGTGCCCAACCTCTAGCACCGGGTAGGCGTGCGGGAGCCGGAGGCTATGCATGCTCAGCACCGGGTCGAGCCGCGCCCCTAGCGCACGACGAAGGTGCGCGAGCAGCGCCTCCGTGAAGCTCTCGTCGTCGTGGGTCCACCAGGCATCCCTCGCGCTACATGGTACCTCCACGACCAGCGCAGTCCGATCCGACGGAGCCATCTCCGGACTGCGGTTCTTCGGTTCGTAGAGCCGCGTGAATGGGAGCGACGGCTCGGGGAAATAGAGCGAGGCGTGTGACGAATAGCTGGGGCGGCCCAGCCGCAATATGGCCAGCCGGACATGCCGGTAGCGCAGTCTCGCCGCGGCCTCCCGAACGGCCGCGGGCGGTGCCGGGTCGAGCAGGCCGAGCAGGAGGGACAGCGGCAGCGTGGACACGACCTGCGTCACAGGCACCGGCGCCCCATGGTTGACGACAACTGCCTGGACGGTTCGTCCTTCGTCTGTGGATGTGTACCCGACGCGGGTGACCCGCGCGTTCGTGCGGAGGTGATCCGGGCCGACCGCCTCTGCAAGCGCGTCGGCGAGCATGCCGAAACCGTGCTGCGGGTATAAGAACACCCCGTCAAGGTGAGCCGTCGCGGTACGGGGCCCAGCGAACTCGCGGAGGAAGGTGCCGACGGTCAGCCCGCGCAGCCGCCCACCTGCCACCTGCGGGTCCAGGCGATTGGCGGCGAGGCCCCACAGTTTCTCAGAATAGCTGAGCAGAAAGGACTCGGCGAGCGTAGGCCCGTAGCGGTCAAGCGCAAGGTCGCGGAACGTAGCCGGAGGCCCTGACCGGCGCAGCAGACGTGGGAGGACTTCGACGGCGACGCGCGCCAGCGTTCGTGGCCCGAGCTGCCGGGCAGCGTCAAGTGGGCGCAACGGGAAGGCAATGCCGCGCCCCTGGTAGCGGATCTCACTCGGAGCCTCTACGCGTCGCAGCGCATCGCCGAGGAGGGCGTGCCAGGCCGCCGTCGCCCCAGCGTGCTTGTCGTGAAGACGGTGGGCACCCGTGTCCACCAGCGCGTCCTCGAAGCGCAAGGTCCGCGCGTTGCCGCCCAGCGTCGGCGCGGCCTCGAACACCGTCGGCGCGAGGCCGTGCCGCTGTGCGTAGTACGCGGTTGCTAGCCCAGCGAGCCCGCCGCCGAGGATGTGCACCGGGTCACGCATCGGAGAGGGGGTTGTGTGACGGAGCGTAGACATACACCGGCAACGCGGCCCACATGCGGTTGACGTAGGGGTTATGGTAGAACGTATTCGCCTCGGCGAGGACCCATCCTTCGCCTATCGCTGCACCGAGCGGCGCACCCACGGACACGACCGGTACGTCCTGTAGAAGCGCAAGGCGCCCGCGGTCTGCTTCGAGGCTGGGGTCGAGGAAGATCGCCTCGACGCCCTGGGAGGCTAGTGTGTAGCGTACGAGCGGCGTCGTGACGATGTGGAGATCGGCACGCCCAGCGGTGAAGGCATGGAGGTGCGTCGTCGCCTGCGCGATAGCCGACGGCTGCCGGTGCTGCACGGCCAGCGTGATCGCCACGGTCGCCACCGCGCCGTACCCAAGTGCCACGGCCCAGCGCCGGACCCGCGCGTAGCGCCCCGGCTTCTGCCAGAGCTGTGCCCAACCAACGGCCACGACCAACAACACGAGCGCGATGAGCGGGAGCGCATGACGACTCTTGTAGATCACGTTCTGAAAGAGCACCATCCACACGCCGTAGGTCACCGCCGAGGCCGCGAGCCAGATCAGCGTGTGCCGTGCTCGGGCGCTGCGGTGCGCCGCAAAAACGACCGTGCGGGTACCCGCGACCAGGCCGATGAGCAGGCTCGCGCTGGCGAACCCGGTCAGCAGGTGACGTCCCAGCCACCACCCGCCTAGCCCGTCAGCCCAGACCGACTCGACAGCGTGCACCAGCCGCAGCCCGAGCCCCGCGTCCTCGGCGTAGACGGTCCCCCCGAACTCGGTGAAGTGCCCCACCGTCTGCTGAGACGCGGCATCCACGAGCGGCGTCCAGCCCGTGCCAGCGATCAGCGGGACAAGCCATACCGCGACCGACACGAGGCCCGCGGCGATGAGCGGCGCGCTCTGCCGCGAGCGTACCGCTAGCGCCAGCAACGGCGGTACCACGAACGGCACGTACGAGAGCCGCAACCCCGCCAGCACGCCCGCAAGTAACCCCGCTGCAAGTGCGTACGACCGCTTACGTGACTCGAGGGCATGCAGCACGCAGGCGACGGTGGCGAGCGCAACCGCGAGACCGAGCAGGTCGGGCATGTAGCGCGTGCCCATGAGCCAGACGAGCGGGCACGCAAGCACCGCCAGCGCCCATGCCGCGCCGCGCACCGAGCGCAGCGGCATACGCAGGAGCGCAAGCCCGGCCCCAACGAGGGCGACTGTGGCAAACGCGCCCACGAGAGCAAACGCCACCGAGAAACGGCCCGTGAGAAGGAAGAGCGGCATCGCCACGCCCCAGAAGACCGGGTAGCCCGGGAAGTGGGGCTGGAGCGCAGCCAAGTCGAACCCATCGGCGACACTGAGGGCAAAGCGGAGGCTATCGGGGTCCTCGATGTAGGTGACCGTCGTGGCCAGGCGCGTCGTCAGGCTCACGGCGAGCAGACCGACCCAGGCACAGAGGTCTGATGTCGAGTCACCCCAACGCCACGCGCCCCGCCATCGCGAAGACGGCGGGACGCGCGGAGCCGATGGAGGTGTCGGCGGGGCTGCCTCAGCTATGGGCAGGGCAGGCACGGCCTACCACTGGTCCATGTTGGTCTGCGAGAAGCCATACGCCGCCTGGAAGATGTCCTTGGCCTGGTTGAGGTCCGCCACGTAGGCGTCGTACTCAGCCGAGCCCGGGAGGGCGTAGACCGGCGCATTGCCCATCAGCGCGTGGATCTGCTGGAGATCGCTCAGGCTGATGATGTTGAGCGCGCCGCCCGTGAAGCCGCCGTCGCCGCGGTAGGAGAACTGGAGCGCATAGGTAAAGCCCTTCATCTCGCCCCAGAATTTGTTGAGGCTGACGTCGTTCTTGCCGTCGACCTCGGCCTGGGTCAGGCCTTCCATCTCCGTGAGCGTGTCGTTGATGTAGTGCACCGCCGTGGCAGCGATGACCTTCTCGAAGCCCTGCGAGGCGTCCTCGCGAGCGGCAGCCAGTTCGGTCAGGTTGCCGTTGACGACCGCCGTGCGGCCGCGCAGGAAGGCCTCGAAGATCTCCTCGGTGAAGTTGACGCCGACGCCGCCCTTGTCACGCTTCCCAGCGTTGCGGGCGATGCCGAAGTTGTACTCCGTCGTGTAGTCGAGCACGCCGTCTCCGTTGCTGTCCTGGGCGAAGTCGGTCACGCCGCCCGCGAGCATGTCGTCGGTGTAGGTGCGGTAGTTCCGCGCCGCGCCGAAGTAGCCGTAGGCCTCGTCGAAGCGGTGCTCCTGCTCGGTGTCGGGCTTGCCCTCGTCACGCGGCTCCGTGTTGTCCCGGTCCAGGATGTCGGCGAGGTACTTGTTCGAGAGCTGGTCGAAGAGGATGGCCCCGATGAGGATCTTGTTGATCATCTGGGTGAGGTCCACGCCGTCGTCGGTCGTGTAGACGGCCGGCGTTCCGAGCTTCGCGGGGTCGTTGGAGTTGTCCGCGATGATCTGGAAGTAGGCCTGCATCACGTCGTTGACGGTGACGTCCGCAGCCCCGACGAGGCCGGCGCTGTAGAGCAGCGTGGCGTCGGCGCCCTTGCGACCGCGGAGGTTCTTGCCGGTCGAGATCTCCTCGTAGGTCGTCGCGCCGCGGGTAAGGCCGTCCGGCACGCCCGAGAGGATGGCCCGGCCGTCGTCGTCATAGTCGTAGATCTCGTTGAGCTCCGCGACCGTGATCGGCGTGGCGCCCGGCTTGGCGAGGGCGTCGATCGTGGACTTGAGGTCCTGGAGGAGTAGCTGGCGGACGACCATGCCGCCGATGTCGACGGAGCTTTCGCTCTCCTGGCCCTCGAAGGTGCTGGTGAAGTTGTAAGTCGCCGGGACGTCAATCAGGCCGTTGCCCGGGTCCGGGCCTGGGTCGTCGGAGCCGTCGCTGTCGCAGCCGACAAAGACCAGCGCTGCCAGAAGCAGCACCAGCGTAGGTAGGGTTGTGTTGAAGCGCATGGGTATGCGTAGCGTGGAGTTAGTTGGATCGAATGGGGTTCACGGGCCGGATGGCGCGCTGGGTGGACCCGATGAGGGGTCTAGTCCGTGGGACGACACGGTAGGACGCCACGCACGGAATACTTGAGAGGGCTAGAAGCGGTACTTGAGGCTCAGGTTGAGCTGACGGCGAGGGCCAGGCAGGATGCCCGAACTCGCGTTGGCCGTCACCTGTCGTGGGTTCGAGTGGAGCCGCGAGCCGATGTAGACTTCGTCGAGGAGGTTCTTACCGGTGAGTTGGGCTACGAGGCGGTCGCCCACAGGCACGCGGATGCTTGCGTTCAGCACTACGTAGTCGGGGACAGGGCCGGTGTCGCCGCGCCCAGTCGTGAAATCAAGGTTCTCGAAGTCGGTGAAGACCTCGCTCACGTAGCGAGCATCGACGCGCGCCGTGACGCCGCGCACGGTCTGCGAGAGACCCACGGCGACGGTGTGGCGCGGCGCGTAGGGCAACTCGTTGCCCTCGAGGTCGGCGAGGGCGTTGTTCGAGAGCGCCGAGGGAATCACGCCGTCAAGCACTTCCGTGTTGAGTAGCGTGTAGGCGAGGTGGAGTGTGGGAAGGGGACCAAGGACCCCGCCGTTGACGGTACCTGCTACCTCCAAGCCATAGGTGCGCGCGCTGCCCAGGTTGCGGAAGGCCGTACCCCGGCCCGCTGCCACGAGGTCATCAATGTGGAGGAAGAAGCCCGCCACCTCGGCGGCTACGAGCGGCGTGGCCGTGCGGACGCCGAGCTCGAAATTCCAGCTCTTCTCAGCCTCCACGTCGAGCCCCCCCTCGTCGGCGGCTCCGCCGAAGTCCACGATGGTGAGCGCGCCGCTCGACGGCGGCGTGAAGCCGCGGTGGACGCCGCCAAACAGATTCGTCGCGCCAATCTGGTAGTTCATGCCGATGCCGGGGAGCACCACGAGCGTCGTGTTGTCATCAAGCGTGCTACCCTGAAGCCGATCCACGCGCTCCTGCTCAAACGCCTCAACGCGGACGCCCGGTGTGACCTGGAGCGACCCAAACGTCATCCGCTGTTGCGCGAACACTGCGAGGGCTGCAGTCTCGTAGTTCTGCGCCTTAGCGACGACCCCCGCCGCCGGGTTGGTCGCGATGACCTCCGTATCTGGGTCGTCCTCGTCGGGCTGCGTGTAGACGCCCTCGCGCGCATCCGTGGCGTCGCCGAGCACGCGGTCGTCGACGAAGCGCTCGACGTGGAGACGTGCTCCTGCTTCGAGTTCCGAGGCGGCGCCAAGCAGACTATGCTGCCAAGTGTAGGTGTGCTCGACGCCTGCGGCGTAGAAGGTGCGCAGGATGCCGAAGTTGTTGCGCCCGTTGCCCACGCGGACCACCTCGGAGGCATCCGTGATGGCAAACGGACTCACAAACGTGACACTGGTCGGGTCCTGGTTGTACGCGTCGAGGTCGGCTGCGCGGATGAAGACGTCGTTCTCGCGCCACCAGCGGCGGTCGAAGACATTGATGTAGGCACGCGTGAGCGAGGCCAGGCGCGGACTGAGCGCACGGTTGTAGATCGCGTCGAGCGCGGCGCGGCGCACCAGGAAGGTGTCGTCGTCCTTTGGGTTAAAGGTCGCGTCGTCGCCGAACGTGAACTCAGTCAGGCCGGTGTAGGTCGCGCCGTAGTCCTCGATGTTGCCGTTGGCCTTGAGGAAGAGTGTGCTTTGTGGGCTGACACGGATGGTGGCTTTCGCGGTGGCGTTGAGCTGGTAGAAGCCGTTGTTCTCGCGGAAGCCGTCGCCTCGCTTGGCGAGCAGTTGGAGTTCAGGAACGAAGTCGCGCGTTCCGAAGCCACCGACTTCGCCGAAGGCGCTCACATAGCCGTTTTCGCCGACGATGACCTGGCCCTCGCCGCCGAACGACTGACGCGGACGGCTCGTGATGTAGTTGATCACGCCCCCCATTGTCTGCGGGCCGTAGCGAATGGTGCTGCTTCCCTTGATGACCTCCACCCGGTCGATGCGCTCGACGGGCGGGTTGTAGTACATATTGGGGTAGACGTAGACGGCCGGTTGGATCGGAATGCCGTCTTCGAGGACGAGCACGCGGGAGGAGCGGCGCGGGTTGAGTCCGCGGATGCCGATCGAAAGCCGCGCGTTGCCGAAGCCGTCGTCCGCCGCCGAGTTGACGCCAGGGACAAATTCCAAGAGCTCTTGCGTCCCAATCGGCTGAAGTTGCTCGACATCGGCGGCACTCACGAGGGTCGCGGTGCCCGGGAGGCGCTCATAGGCCTGCCCCCGCGTCGCGAGCACCTCGATGCCTTCGATCTCGACCGCAGCCACGTCCAGGTCGATGCGGAGGCCGCGTGCGTCATCGCTGCCCGCAACCACGACGATGCGCTTCGTGGCAAAGCCGATGGAGCGCACTTCGAGGACGACCCGTCCTTCGGGAAGAGTCAGTTGAAAACGCCCCTCAACGTCCGTTGCCGCTCCTCGGAAGCCTGCATTCACCGCCGTGACCGTGGCACCGACGACAGGCGTGCCGGTCCCAGCCTCTACGACCCTACCCGTCACCTGAGCGTCCTTCAGCTGTGACATGCTCGCCGAGAACGCCAGGGAGGACGCAGCCGTGCTACACCACACGGCTAGGAGCACGAGCAGGGTGATTAAGCGAGCGCAGGGAATGACAGGACGCACGAAACCTGGGTGTGGGGTACGAGAGAAGGCCGACACCACCGGGGGCATCAGGGAGTGTGAACCTCGCGAGGGAGGACGCTCGCTAGAACTGGCGAGGATTCGAGGCAGGAGGCTCCTGTCTCGCTCCAGGGGCAGTGGCTGTAGAGTCCGCCATCGTATTGTCCAAAGGCGGATCGAAGCCAAGCAGGCCGTAGCTCCCCCCCGACGTTTCAGTCGAAGTGGGAGCGAGAAGCGGGTCGTCGCCGCAGCCGGTGAAGGTGGCCAGTGCGAGCACGCAGCTTGAGGCGAGAACGACCGCGCGGAGAGATGGGGGGCGCCACATGGAGAGGACGTAGACACTTATTTAGATCGAGTCCAAATATAGCTCCTGCGTGATTCCCTAGCTGTTAGCGTGCTGTCTTCCTCCCACGATTCTCAAATCGTTCATAACGACCAGCGCCCTCCCCTAGCATTGCAAGGCCTCAAAGCGAGGATGCCTCTACCACGACGTTTTCCACTACCTCCCAGTGTTGTGAAGGTCCGCGATCCATGCATCGCTTCCCATCACTTGTCGTCTTTTTCTCTTTCCTACATAGAGACTGGTCACTGCCCGCATGTCCGGGTCTGGTAAAGCGACGGGCGCGCAGACGCCCAGCGCTTTTACCTCCATCCCTACTTCGATCCTTCCATGCTATTTCGTTCTCTTCGCGGTGCGCACTTCAGCCTTGCGCTGCTCCTGATCGCCACAGGTCTCGTCGGCTGTGACTACAAAGACGGTGTTGTGGAGCGCAGCGTCGTCATTCGTGCTGACGCCGACCTTGGCGACGTGCTCATCGGCAACCGTGGGCGCACGCTCTATGTTTTCGCCAACGAGCCCGACGGCACCCCGGCCTGCCTCGGCCCGTGCCTCGACACGTGGCCCGTCTACTTCGTCGAGGAGTTGATCCTCGACCCGCGCCTCGACCCTGCCGACTTTGACGAAATCACTCGCCCCGACGGCCTCAGCCAGATCACCTACAAAGGCTGGCCGCTCTACAATTTCTCGCCCGACGGCAACGGCCAGGTCGAGTCCCCGCGCAGTGTCCTCGGCGACGGCGTCGGTGGCGTCTGGTTCGCCGCAAAGCCGGACTATGGCGTGCTCGTAGCCCGCAAACAACTCGTTGGCGCGGATGGCAACAACTACCTCGAAGATGGTACGCTTGGCGACGCCGTCAGCCGCTTCCTCACCGACCCGGCTGGCATCACGCTCTACCGCTTTACGGGCGACGCCAACGCGACCAACAACTTCACGGCACCCGACTTCAGCAACGATGGCATCTGGCCCCTCTATTTCGAGGCGGGCGCAGTTCCTAGCGCCTACGACCAGGCGGACTTTGGCGTGATCGATGTGTTTGGTCGCCAGCAGTTGACCTTCAAAGGCTGGCCGCTCTACACGTTCTTCGCCGACGAGGTACGGGGCGACACCAAGGGCATCAGCCAGCCCACGCCTGGCACCTTCGTCACCGTGAACAATGGCACGGAGACCGCGCCCGACAGCATCGCCGGGGGCGGTGCCGACAGCGGCTCAACCGGCAGCGAAGGGGGCTATGGAGGCTACGGCGATACCCCGTAGTTTCCCGGCCTGCCACACTGGCCTTCTACCGGGGACGCCCGCTGTGCGGGGGTCCCCACTTTTTTTCACTGGCGACTGGTCAGACCTTGCTGCTGTGGTGCTTTCCTTGCGACTTCCCCACTGTCAGCACGCTACGTGGCCCCGCTTCCTACCCCCCCATCCTCGACGGACGATCCCACGCTCTCGGCACTCTGCCGCCGTATCCGAGCGTCTGATCGCGCGGCCTTCGCCGACTTGTTCCGTACCCTTCGCGTGTCGCTCGTTCGGTACGCCACCTCGTTCACGGGCGATGCCGCTGCGGCGCACGATCTCGTGCAGGATGTCTTCCTCAAGTTGTGGCAGATGCGGACCGACCTCGACCCTAGCCAGCCGATCCAGGGCTTGCTCTTTCGCATGGCACGCAACCGCGCCCTCAACCTCCAACGCAACCGCCGCCGCCGAAGGGCTAAGCACGACAGCATCCGCCTTGAGAATGAATCCTCCTTGGCTCCAGTCGAGCGCGTTGACGCTGACCGGCTCGCCGCTCGCCTTCGGTCATGGATGGCGGACTTACCTGACCGCCAGCGCGAGGCGATCTCGCTCACCCGCTTTCAGCATTTGAGCCATGATCAGGCTGCGGCTGTGATGGGCTGCGCGCCGCGGACTGTCAATAACCACATCGTCCGCGGCCTCGCGACGATCCAAGCCCGACTCGACGCCTTCAATGCTGCTGATCGAGCCTAACGACCATGCCCCCTGCCGAGCGTGCAGCACCCGACTTCGCATCTGCTGATTCCGTGTCTGTCGTTTCGATGAGACACCTCAGCGTACCGTGACCGCAATGAAGCCTGATCTCCCACCCGACCTTCGCGACGCCTACGACGATGCCGACGCAGCAGACCGAGCTGCGGGCCTGTGGCAGGCACTCGCTGCCGCCGCGCCCAATCTCAGCGGCATCCCCTCCACGGAAGACGCACTGGCCGACCTGGAGCGCCGCCTGGACGAGCCCGGCACAGCGTCCTCCTCAGCGACACGTGTTCGTGCGGACCGTCCTGCAATCCGCACCCCGCGTAGACGTAGGCGAGCCCGCTGGGGCGTCGGTATCGCGGCGGTGCTGCTCACGGCGCTGACCTTCGGCCAGTGGTGGGCTCAGCAAGCAGTCACGCTGCGCGCTGCTCCCGGCGAGCAGGTCGCAGCCACGCTGCCCGACGGCTCGACGATCACGCTGAGCGGTGGGACGACGCTGACCTATGCGTCGGGCTTCCGGGCCCTCGGCTTCCGGCAGGCTGACACACGCGCCGTGCGTCTCAACGGTGAAGCGTTCTTCGAGGTCGAGTCTGGCGCGCGGCCTTTTGTCGTGACAACGTTCAACGCGGAGATGACGGTCCTTGGCACGCGCTTCAACGTGCAGGCATACGCCGACGATGGAGACGCTGCGACCCATGTCGTGCTGGAAGAGGGGTCGGTTGCGGTCAACGCGGGCAACACCGAAACCACGGTCGTACTCGCGCCCGGAGAAGCCACCGTGGTGCGCGCCAACGAGGGCGTCGTCGCTCCGACGGCACCCGTGCCTGTCGCGCTCGATCGGGCGCTTGCGTGGCGCGACGGCGGCTTCGTGGCCGAGGCGCAGCCGCTCGCCGATGTGCTCCGCGCCGTGGAGCGCCGCTACGGCGTCACGATCTCGACGGCGACGAACGTCCCGCTTGACCGACAGCTGACGCTCTACCTCGGCCCGCGCTCGGCGGAGGCCCTCATGAACGACCTGGCTCTCGCAGCCGGGCTCCGCGTCGAACCTCGCCACGGTGGCTTCCACGTGTCACCGACGGTACGATGAGCCTGCGTCTCGCCCTCGCGCTCGTGGCACTGCTGCTCGTCCCGCCCGTCGCTGCGCAGGAGCATACATCCGATGCCGGGCGCTACTCGCTCACGATACGCGGCGCCGATGTGACGACGGCCCTGTCTGAGGTCGTCCGTCTCACCGGCATCGACCTCGTCTACCCGTCGGCGTTGGCATCGGATCAGTCCGTCTATTGCTCGGCGAGCGATGCCACGGCCGAGGACCTCCTCCGCTGCGTCCTCGACGGCAGCGGCCTGGATTTCGTGCGGACCTCGGCAGGTACCTACGTGCTTATCGAGGCGCCCGTCCAGCAGCCTCTTTCGGGCCGGCTCGCGGGGCGTGTGGTCGACGCTGGCACGGGTGCGCCTCTCCCCTTCGCGCACGTGCTGCTCGCCGATGCGTCTCTCGCCACAGCTGCCGACGAGGACGGCTTGTTCGCGTTCGCCGACCTGCAGCCGGGTCGCTACGAAGTCGTAGCCACCCACGTCGCCTACGCACCGTCGGGACCGCAGGCCATCTTCGTAGAGCCTGGCATGGCTGCTCGCGTCGAAGTCGTGCTCGACGGGGCCCCCGCGGAGGCTGCACCCGTTGTCGTCGACGGGCTCGCCCAACGCATCCCGTCGGCGCTCCTCGGCCTTGGCGAGCGAGACCTAGCAGGGCATCCGACTGCATCCACCGGCGTGGGCACGTCCGATGTGATGGCGGGCGCTCGAGACTTCCTGGGCGTCGCTGCGGTGCCTGCCGTCGCCGACCTCCACGTGCAAGGGGGAAGCGCCACGGAGCACCTCGTCCTTCTCGACGGCGTGGCTGTCCGCGATCCCGTGGCGCTGGGCCGCCACCTCGGCGCATTCAGCCCGCTCGCCCTGGACCGCATGACGATCCATAAGGCGGGCTTCAGCGGGGCGCTAGGCAGCCAACTCACCGGCGTCGTGGAACTCACACACCGCCTCGACACCGGCCCGGCCGTGGCCATGACAGCGGACCCGGTGAGCACGAACGCGCGCGTGAACACCCCAATCGCGCTCCCTGGCCTCGGATCGGGCGCCTTGATGGTGGCCCTGCGGCAGAGCCTATGGGACGTGCGCCAAGAAGCGGGGCTGCGCACGATGCTGCGCGAGTGGGGCGCGACCGACCCCGTGTTCACGAGTCTGTGGCTCGGCGATGACGTTCGCGCGGACGACCTTGCCGGGGTCGCCTACAGGCCCACCGTTGCCTTCACCGACCTACACGCTGCTGCGCGTTTTCGTCCCGATGCCCTCTCCACCGTCCACGTCTCGGGCTACCACGCGCGCAACCACGTCGATGCCGACCGCGCGGTGACCCGAACCGAGGCTGCTGAAGTGCTCGCGTTCCGCGACGAATATGACTGGCGCAACTGGGCGGGCCAGGCACGTGCCCGTCGGCTTGTGGGTGCGCGCGGCGTGGTCGGCGTGCAGGCTCGCGGTGCGTACCACCGCTCGGGCTACGACTACCGTTTCAACCGCGGCGCCCTCGATCCTGCCGATGCGGCCGCGACCGCCGATGTGCTCTTCGGCCGGGTTGCGGAGGGCCAAGGCGGGAACGCCGCCCACAGTCTAACCGAGTTGGCGCTCGACGTGGATGGCAGCCTCAGCCTCGCGCCTGGCCGCGAGGTGCGGGCCATCCTCGGTGCCGCCTACACCCGGGCCCGCTTCGACGCGGGGCATGTCTTCATCGCGCCGCTCGCCCTTGCTTCTGACGCCTGGCACGTCTACGGGACCGTGGAAGCCCGTGCCACGCTCGGCTTCAGCACCACGTTGGAGGGTAGCACGCGGCTCACGTATGTGCCCGCCTCTCAGACGCTCTACGCCGAGCCTCGCGGTGCGATCCGCTACGACGGCACCGGCGCAGTGGGCGCCTATGCGCTCCGGCTAGCAGGCGGCCTCTATCGGCAGTTCGTGAACGGCTTTGCCTTCCGCAACCCAGGCCCGGCCGCCATTGCTCCTGAATTGCTGTTCTGGCTCCCCGTCTCCGAAGGCGCACCACCCCGTGCCCTCCACCTAGCTGCTGACGCGCTCATCATGCCCAGTGAGACGTGGTCGTTTCGTATCGAGGCGTTTGCGCGGTGGGAAGGCCGCGTGCTCGCGCTGGACGTGCCTGCGCTGCAAGCTGCACGAGACGTAGACGGCCAACTCGTCACCGACGATCGCGACGCCCTTGCGGGCGCGACGGGGCGCACGGTTGGCGGCGGGCTGCGGCTCGACTACCACGGGTCGAGGCTACGCGGAGGCGTGTCGTATGCCTTCGAGGACGCGCAACGTACCGTGCCCGGGCGTTATGACGGGCAACGCCTCGTCGTCCCCTGGTCCGCGCCCCACCGACTTCGCGGGGACGCTGACCTGCGCTTCGACGCAGGGCTTGGGCTGGACGCGGTCGGACTGCGTGCACTCGGTCAGGCCGCAGTCGGGCGCACGTGGGGCTATCGCAGTGCCTACTACGACTATCTCCCCGACGTCTCGTCTCCTCTGCTGGATGCAGGCTTCCGCGCAGAGTTGGACGAGCCTGACACCGCCCAGCTACCGGCTGACGTCCGTCTCGACCTCGGCGTCTATGCCGAGCACGCGCTCGGACCCACCCAGCTACGCCTCGATGTGGGCGTCACGGACGTGCTCGACCGCACGAACGCCTACGACTGGACGCGATCCTCGCCCAACACAGACGGCCTCCCGCGCGAACGAGGCCTGCCGGGTCGCCGGTGGACGGTCCAGCTTCGGATGTCGCTCTAGGGCGTGTGGACAATCGGTCTGATCGGCGCTCATAGCCTCCGTTCGGCCTCCGCTGCGTTCCACTCGTCCCCCGATCCTACAGGATCGCGCTCCTCGTGCGCCTTTCGGAGA
>JBCBNX010000032.1 GCA_039821555.1 Bacteroidota bacterium | reverse complement strand
ATGTCGGGCTTGGGAGAGGTAAGAAGTCCCTCAAGCTAGACGGTCGGGGTGCCTGCACCCCTTTTGGGATAGGCCCTAAATACCGCTACCAATCCGGTGACGTACTCTTCGGAAAGATCCGGCCCTACTACCATAAAGTCGTGCTCGCTCGGGCAGGCGGCATCACCTCGTCGGACACGGTCGTCATTCGCGCTTCCGACTCAGCGTATCAACCTCTCCTGACGCTTCTCGTGTCGAGCGACTTCTTCATCGCCACGGCAACGCAGACCATGAACGAAGGGTCGAAGATGCCCCGTGCGAACTGGAAGCATCTGCTCACCTTCGAGGTCGGGCTTCCGCCTGTTTCTTTGCTGCGATCATTCAACGAACACATCAGTCCTATTCTGGAGCAACTAGGGTTGCTCGCCGATCAGATTGAGAAGCTGAAGCAGGCGCGCGACCTGCTGCTGCCGCGCCTGATGAGCGGGGAGGTGGCCGTATGAGCCGCCTCCAAGCGGAGGCGCTCCTCAACACCTCCGGCTTTCCCGTCCGCAGTGCGAAGACCATCCCACCGCTCCGGGATCGCTACTACCGGATCGTAGACCAGCCCATCGGAGGAGATGCACCGAAGGCCTTCGTGCGTGTGTACGAGCACGAGCCTGGCCGTGTGCGCCGAGGCAAGCCACAGTCGTGGCCGCTCTACATCGCCAAAGTGGGGCACAAGTGGTACCCCAACGAGTCGATCACCGAGCACTTCCTCACGCGTCTCGGTCAGCGCCTAGGTCTTCGCATGGCCGACTCGCGGCTCATGAACGTGCACGGGCAGATCCGCTTCTTCAGCCGCTACTTCCTCAAGCCGAACCAAAGCCTCGTGCACGGTGCGCAGATCTTCGCGGGCTACCTCGAAGACGATGCGTTCGTCGAGGAAGTTGAGCAGGCCGACGCCTCCCGCGAGGTGTTCACCTTCCAGTTCGTAGTTGAGGCCGTCCGGTCTGTCTTTCCCGACGAGGCTGAGACGATCCTCGATGCATTCGTGCGGATGCTCGCCTTCGACGCCGTCGTGGGCAATATGGACCGGCATTACTACAACTGGGGGGTCGTCACGCACGCCCTCGGCGCGCATCCGCCCTACTTCGCGCCCATCTACGACAGCGCCCGTGCGCTCTTCTGGAACGACTCCGAGAGCAAGCTCATCCATCGTTGGGAGCACGCCTCCAGCGACGATGAGCGCAACCGCTACCTCCGTAAGTACGTTAAAAAGTCGCAGCCGAAGACAGGCTGGGACGGCGAAAAGAACCTCAACCACTTCAAGTTGATACGGTCGATCCGTGACGCCTATCCCGCCTTGCGCGGCGTATTAAAGGATCTTTACCAGCCTCAATTGCTTGAAGATCTCCCTGTTTTGCTCGACGGTGAGTTCCTGCACCTCTTCAGCCCGATGCGGAAACGCCTCATTCGGGCCTGCCTGGAACGACGTTTGGAGCGATACGGCGACTCCATCCAATCAACCTAGAGGGAGCCATGCGCAACCTGCTCAAGAAGCTGCTGCGCCAGGACGGCCACGAGCACGTCTTGACGCCGCGCGATGAATCCGCCCGCTTCGACCTGCTCTATGGGTCGCTGCCGGTCGGGACCCTGTGGCTCGAAGACGGCGGCGAGTGGCGCTATGCCTATGCTGATGCCTTTCGCCAGCAGACCGAGGTGAAACCGCTCGTGGACTTCCCGCACCTCGACAAGCAATACGTCTCGGACGAGTTGTGGCCGTTCTTCGCGGTCCGCATCCCAAGCCTCGAACAGCCCGCCGTGCAGCGCGAGATCGCCGAGCGCGACCTGGACGAGCACAACCAGGTCGCATTGCTTCGTGCCTTCGGTACGACCTCCATCAGCAATCCGTTTGTGCTCAAGCCTGCGTGGTAGCGGCTTCGTACATCTGGCTTCGAACACCCTCGCTTGCACGACGCAGGCGGGGGTGTTCTTCTTTGGGGACGTTTGGCCTCGTTGTGCGTACGTAGCCTCTTGTTTCCCCCTCCGTCGCCCCGCATGAACCGGCTCACCGAGGACACCCTCGTCCAGCAGACCGCCGCCGCCTACCTCGAACACGTGCACGGGTGGCAGAGCGTCCACGCGCACTACGGCGAGGTCTTCGGGGCCGAGGCCTATCACGCGAGCCAAGCCAAGGCGCTCGGGCGCGATAGCGAGCGCGAGGTCGTTCTCACGCACCGCCTCCGCGCGGCCGTAGAGCGGCTCAACCCCGGACGCCCGGCGGAGGTCTACGACGATGCTGTGCGCGCCGTCACCGAGGCCAGCACCGCGCAGACCACGCTCCAGATCAACCGCGCCAAGCACGCGATGCTGCTCGATGGCGTGGAGGTCGTCTACCGCGACGCCGACGGCGCGCAGGTCAAAGAGCGCCTGCGGCTGCTTCACTTCCGCGACCCGCTCGCCAACGACTTTCTCGCCGTACGCGAGCTATGGGTCAAAGGCCCGGTTTACCGCCGTCGCGCTGACCTTGTTGGCTTCGTGAACGGCCTCCCGCTCGTGTTTATGGAATTCAAGCGGACCGACCACGACATCCGCAAGGCCTACGAGGACAACCTCGCCGACTACAAGGACACCGTCCCGCACCTCTTCCACCACAACGCGCTTGTGGTGCTCGCCAACGGCATCGACGCCAAGCTCGGCGCGTTCAGCAGCCCCTACCGCTTCTTCCGCGAGTGGAAACGCCAGACCGAGGACGAGGCCGGGCGCGTGGACATGGAGACGCTCCTCGAAGGCGTGTGCGCCAAGAAGGCGTTGCTGGAGATCGTGGAGCACTTCATCGTCTTCGACGACAGCAACGGCGACACCGCCAAGATCCTCGCCCAGAACCAGCAAGTGCTCGGCGTGCGCCGCGCCGTCGAAGCTGTGCGCAACCGCGAGCGTCTCGACGGCAAGCTCGGCGTGTTCTGGCACACGCAGGGCTCCGGCAAGTCCTACTCGATGGTGTTCTTTGTGCGGATGGTGCACCGCCTGCTCGGCAACAACTACACCTTCGTGGTGGTCACCGACCGGCAGGACCTCGACACGCAGATCTACCAGACGTTCAACGGCTGCGGCCTCGCCGACAACGACCGCGACCCCTGCCGCCCCGAGTCCGGGCAGGCCCTCGAAGCGATGCTGCGCACGCACAAGCGCGTTGTCTTCACGCTCGTCCAGAAGTTCAACCAGGAGGTCGAGGAGCCCTACTCCGAGCGCGACGACGCGATCGTGATCTCTGACGAGGCGCACCGCACGCAGTACGGCATGCTCGCCGAGAACATGCGCGCGGCGCTGCCGAGGGCCTCCTACATCGGCTTCACCGGCACGCCGCTCTTCAAGGACGACGAACTCACGCGGCGCATCTTCGGGGCCTACGTCTCCACGTACGATTTCCAGCGCGCCGTCGAGGACAACGCCACGGTCCCGCTCTACTATGACGCGCGCGGCGAGAAGCTCGGCCTCGCCACGACGGACCTCAACGAGAAGGTCGCCGCTGCGCTCGAAGCGGCCGAGATCGAGGACGACGACGTGGCCCGCCGTCTGGAGCGCGAACTGAGCCGCGACTACCACGTGCTCACGGCTGAGACGCGCCTCGATGCCATCGCGCGCGACTTCGTGCAGCACTACGCGAAGGGGTGGGAGACGGGCAAGGCGCTCTTCGTCTGCCTCGACAAGGTGACGTGCGTGCGGATGTACGACCTCATCCAGCAGCACTGGGCCGAGCACATCGCAAGGCTGGAGAAGGCGCACCGCCGCATCGAAGACGACCAGGAAGCCCAACACGCCACGCGGCAACTCGCCTGGATGCGCGAGACCGAGATGGCCGTCGTCGTGAGTGAGCACCAGGGCGAAGTCGCCGACTTCCGCAAGTGGGGCCTCGACATCGTACCGCACCGACAGCTGATGAAGGAGGGCTTCGAGGTCAAGAAGACGGACGAGGCAGGCCACGAGCGAACGGAACGGCTAGACGTGGAGACCGCCTTCAAACGCGACGACCACCCGTTCCGCGTCGCCATCGTCTGCGCGATGTGGCTCACCGGCTTCGATGTGCCAAGCCTATCCACACTCTACCTCGACAAGCCGCTGCGGGCGCACACGCTCATGCAGGCCATCGCCCGCGCCAACCGGGTCTACGCAGGCAAGAACAACGGCCTCATCGTGGACTACTGCGGCATCCTCAGGAATCTCCGGCAGGCACTCGCCACGTACGCGGGCCACGAAGACGACGGGCGAGGGGGTAGCCCCGGCGATCCGCCCCCGCCAGTCGATCCCGTCCGTCCCGACGAGGAACTGCTCGAAGACCTCGCCGAAGCTGTCGGCCTCGCACGTGCCTTTCTAGAGGCGCACGGCACCGACCTCGACGCGATCACCACGCAAGCCGGGTTCGCGCGCCTCGGGGCGCTGCGGGACGTCAAGGAAGCCGTCAATGCCGACGACCGCACGCGTAAGCAGTTTGAGATCATAGCCCGCGCCGTGTTCACGAAGTACAAGGCCTGCTTCGGCATCGACGCCGCGAAAGCCTACCGCGCCGACCGCGACGCACTCGACCTCGTGTACAAGAGCCTCCAGGAGGATGTGCAGAAAGCGGACATCTCCGACATCATGCGCACGCTCCAGGCCGTCGTAGACGAGGCGATCACCGTCGAGGACGACCGGATCGGGGAAGGCACCGACACCGCGAAGCTCTACGACATCAGCCGCATCGACTTCGACCGGCTGCGCAAGGAGTTTGAGCAGCGCGGCGACAAGAACACCACGGTGCAAAACCTCAAGGCCGCCATTGCGAAACGCCTGGACCGGATGATGCAGCAGAACCCGCTACGCACGGACTTTCAGGCGCGCTACGAGGAGATCATCGAGGCATACAACCGCGAGAAGGACCGCGCCACCATCGAGCAGACCTTCGAGGAGCTGCTCCGCTTCGTCGGCGACCTCGACCAAGAAGAAGAGCGGGCCGTCCGTGAAGGGCTTACCGAAGAGTCGCTTGCACTCTTCGACCTCCTCGCTAAGCCTGACCTCTCGAAGAAAGAACGGACGCGGCTGAAGGAGGTCGCGGAGTCTCTGCTCGCCGAGATCAAGCAGGAACTGGCAACGCTAGACGACTGGCGCGCGAAGGAGGCCACCCGCCACACCGTCGAGACAAAGATCTATGACTTCCTCTACGACGACCATACGGGCCTGCCTGTTGAACACTACGAGGTGGACGAGGTGCGCACCTACGCGACGCGGGTGTACCATCACATTTTCCGAGCGTATCCGTCTGCTGAGTCGCCCTACTTTCGGCAGGCAGCTTGAGACACGATTCGGTTACCCCATGCACCGGGGGCAACCCCATGACAACGCTTCCACCGCTCTAATGCCTACCATCGCCGAGAACATCGCGGCGCTTCCTGCGGAGGCTCGTTGCGGGGCCAAGACGCGCACGGGTTCGCCCTGCAAGAACCCGTCTGTGCGTGGCCATCGGCGCTGTCGAATGCATGGCGGACGCTCGCTTTCTGGTGTCTTCAGTCCACGCCTCAAGCACGGCCTCTATTCGCGAGACCCGCTCGCCCAACCGTTCCACGGAGCGAGCCGTTTGCCTGAGTCCGTTAAACGGCTGCTCATTTCCGAGGGCGAGATCACGCAGTCACGAGCGACGTGGGCACACTTCGACTACCGCATGCGCAACGAAGCTGCGTACCGCAGGCGCATCGAGCGAACCATCCACGAGTTCGAGCAAGGCATAGACCGTGTGACCACTTGAGAAGCTGTGGCACCACCCCTATGGATACGCTCCCCCAGAGCGCGTGACTAATAGATCCTGAAGCTCGCGACGAAGGGCAAGTGATCGGAGACCTGCTCTCTGAACGCTTCGCGACCGAGGCCCATGGTCCAGTGCATGGGAAAGAGCCTTAGGCTTCCGCGCACGTAGTCCGTGGAGTACGTCCTTGAGACTGCGAAGCCATCGAGCAGGTTGGCCCGCCCCTGCTTCAGGATGTGCGAGAACCGATCCTGCAGGTCCCAGCACGACACGAAGTCCATCACGTCGTCCCCACCAAGGTGATGGAAGTTGCTGACATCCTGCCCGGGGATCATGTTGAAGTCGCCCATGAGGAGAACAGTCCTCTGCTTCTGGCCGGGTGTTGCCCTCAACTGGTCGATGTGTTGCCCGATGGCAATGCACTGGCTGTCACGCAACTGCTGCTCTGGACGGTCACGACCGGACTTCAGATGCACCCCAATTAGCGCAGCCCGAAACTTGCCAATGCAGATGTCAGCACGGAGCGCCTGCCGACCACTACCGTACGTCCCTTCGGTCCCGGGAAGCAGTCGAACCTCCTTGACATCAACTCCAGGTTTGTAGAGCAGCCCAATATGTAGGTTGCTATTGGGTTGCTTGACGATGGCTTGCTCGTACTGAATCCCATACTTCTCGTGTAGGAGTTGAACGAGCCGGTCGATGTGACTCAGCGGGTTGACCTCCACGAGCGTCACGAGTTCTGCGTCAAGCAGCGCCAGACCCTCGGCTTGATTCAATGCTCGCTCACTGTCCGGGTCGATGCCTCCGTACCCGGCAAGGTTCCAGACTGCTATACGGGCAAGGCTATGGCTGAATGTATTCATGGCTGCTGCCGGAGATTGATTCAGTGTGCGAAGACCTACAGGCACATATCGCTCCGCGAGGAAAAGACAACGAACACAACTACGTAGTTGGCTGAATACCTTCGCCCTCACGTAATTCCGTGATATTGACTGCCGCAGGCGTTTGTGACGAGCAAAAAGGCGCGTTGCTTGTTCTGGATTTAGTGCTCAAGCCTACCTCTACGTGTGTAGGACATGCCTACGCTGTACAGCGTCTGACCACATAGAGGCCGCGCAACCGACAGCTTCACTCTACCATGACTGCGCCAAGTACCCCTGTCGCATGCTCGAAGCGTGGACTCGAAGCTACCGGCCTTACTCTACCCGCGTGGACGCACTTGACACCAACTACAAGGCAACAAAGAAGCTGGAAGAAGCCAACGGCACCGCTAAGCTCGAAGCGATCGCCTCGCACATCGCTGTGAAGCTCCCAAAGGAAGGGTAGAACGAAAAACCTGTACCTAAGCGCGTACCCGGTAAATAAAACGCGACATCCAAGTCTCTGTGTAATCTGAGCTTGGGTGTCGCATTTGTGTACGCCCGAGAGGATTCGAACCTCCGACCTTTGGAACCGGAATCCAACGCTCTATCCAGCTGAGCTACGGGCGCAAGGACACGCAAGATAGCACGCTGCTGCGCCGAAACAAGGCGCGGCCGGTGCAGATTGTCCGTGAACCCACCCTTGTGGAGCACTCTTCGTGAACCTGCTTCGGTGCCTCGCGTTGGTCGCCTGCTCGGAAAAGTTTGCCAAAGGTCTCCGCGCCGCGTGTGCCTCTGAGGATAGACGTGTGCCTCTGGAGATAGAAGAGACAAACTTCTGCCTTCCAACTTCTGACTTCCTACCATGCCGATCCAGGTCGCCGCCGTCGATCCCGGGAGCCTCGCTGACGAACTCGGCTGGGGGCCGGGCGACCAGGTGCTCGCCGTGGACGGCCAGAGCATCGAGGACGAACTCGACTTCCGCTTCCGCACGGGTGGCGAGGAGGCGCTCACGCTCAAGGTGCGCCTCGACGGCACGCTCGACCAGCAGCACGTCACCAAAGACCCCGACGAGCCCTTCGGCGCGACCTTCGAGGAGTTCCGCATCAAGACCTGCGGCGACGACTGCGTCTTTTGCTTCGTCGACCAGAACCCCGTCGGCCTCCGGGACACGCTCTACTTCCGTGACGGCGACTTCCGGATGTCGTTCCTCTACGGCAACTACATCACCGTCACCAACCTCCGCGAGCGCAACCTCGCCCGCATCGTCGAGCAGCGCCTAAGCCCGCTCTACATCTCCGTCCACTGCACCGACGATGCCATCCGCAGCCGGATGATGGGCCACCGCACGCAGCGCGACCGGCTCATGGAGAAGCTGCGCTACTTCCACGAGCACGGCATCGAGATGCACGCGCAGATCGTGCTCGTGCCCGGCTTCAACGACGCAGGCGCGCTCGTCCAGACGATTCTCGACCTCTACGAATTCCACGAGCAGCTCTTCTCGGTGTCCATCGTGCCGGTCGGCCTGACGCGCCACCGCCGCGAACTCACCGACCTCCGCCTCGTGACGCCAACCGAGGCGCAGCAACTCGTCCGCCTCACGGAGCGCTGGCAGGCCTTCTTCCGCGACACCATCGGACGCGGGTTCGTCTACCTCTCCGACGAGGTCTACATCCTCGGCGGGCTCGACTTCCCGCAGGAGGACAGCTACGACGGCTACCCGCTCATGGAGAACGGCGTCGGGATGAGCCGGGACTTCCTCAACGAGTTGGCGTTCCAGGCCGAGGACCTCCCGGGCGTCCTCCCGGTGCCGCGCCGCCTGACGCTCGTGACGGGCACCCTCACCGCCGATCTGATGCGCGACCGCATCGCACCCGTCTTGCGCCAGGTCGACAACCTCGACGTGCAGGTCGTGGAGTGCCACAACCGCCTCTTCGGCGATTCGGTGACAGTGAGCGGGCTGCTCAACTACAAGTCGTTCCACAAAACTCTGAAGCCGCTCGCCGACGCGGGGGAGATTGGCGACCTCGTCCTGCTCCCGCCCGACAGCGTCAACTTCGAGGGGCTGTTCCTCGACAACGTGCCGGGCAAGAACAGTCCCGCTGACCTGTCGGATGCTCTCGGCGGCGTGCCCGTCGAGGTCTTCCAGGGCGACTGGCTCGACGTGATCGAGCACCTCGAACTGGGCAGCACCGAAGTGGAACTGGTCTGAGAAACAGGCCGCTGCAGTCCAGTAGATCCGGTTCAGCGGTCCAGTAGATCCGATTCAACCGCCAAGCATTGACAACGGACGAGGGACAAACGACCCCGTGACCACGTAAGGCACGGCGCTTGCCTGGATGCCTGAACTTGCCCGCTCCTCCGTCCACCGACTCCGACTCCATGAGCGATTCGCCGACTTCTTCGCCGCTCTCTGGCTCCGCGCCCGCCCCACTCCCCGGAGCGCGTTCGGAGGCCGACCTCCTCGGCAAGCGCGGCATGCTGGCCGACCGGCCGGACCCGCGCGGATTCACCAAGCCGACCGCGGTGGTGCGTGACCCTTGGGCGTGGGCCAAGCCGGTGCGGCTCACGGGCTGGCTGGAGCGGCAGGACTTTCACCCGGTGCTGCTCGCCATCCTCGTGCCGGTGGTGGCGTTTTTCATCTACCAGCTCATTGGTGCCCTGGCCGTCGCGGCGATGGTGATCCCCGGCGCGGTGTCCGACGCGCAAAGCGGCGCGGCTCCAGACGTGGCCGAGGTGATGACGCAACTCACCGAGCGGGCCGACCTGCTGCTCATCGGCAACGCCATCGGGCAGTACCTCGGCTTCGGGCTGCTCGTGTTCCTGTTCGTGATGCTCCACACGCGGCAGCGGGCGCAGTTCGCCTACGTCCGCCGCGCCGACACGCCCGGTCTGCTGCTCGCCGTCGTAGGTCTCTTCGTGCTGCTGCCGTTCAACACGTGGCTCGCCGAGCTCAACAACGCGCTCCCGCTCCCGCAGACCATCCGCGACTTCGACCAGAGCCAGATGGAGATGATCGAGGGGCTGCTCGGCAACCTCGACATCTCGATTGGCCTCGCGCTCGTGCTCGTGGCGCTCACGCCCGCGCTGTGCGAGGAGTACCTCTTCCGCGGCTACATGCAGCGCCAACTCGAACGGCGCGTCCCGATCCTGGCAACGATCCTGATTGTGGGCGTCGTGTTCGGCCTCTACCACATGCGCCTCACGCAGGCGTTACCGCTGAGCTTCCTGGGCGCCTACCTTGCCTTCGCCGTCTGGGCGACGGGGAGCCTCTGGACGGGCGTGGTGCTGCACCTGATCAACAACGGGCTGGCTGTGCTGCTGATGGACTATGCCAAGCGCAATCCTGACTCGCAGGTCGCGGCCCTCGAAGACGCCACGATGCCGTGGTACGGTGCGCTCGTGAGCTTCGGTCTCTTCGTGGCCGTCGTGGTGGCGATGCAGCGGCGTCGGCGAGCGCTCGTTGGCGACGCGGGCATCGTCGAAGAGTCCGAGATGGAAGTCGACGCGGACCTCGCACGCCTCGAAGCGCCATCGGGCGCAGCGTAGGCGAAGCAGAGGCGGGGCACGTAGCTTAGGGTACGCATCTCCTTCGCACGTCACTCCCCCGACCGATGCCCGACCTCAACCCGAACATCGAAGGCTGGACCGTCGCCTACCGCTCGTCCACCGACTACGAGGCCGACCTGGTCCGCGACCGGCTCGACGACGCGGGCGTCCCGGCCGTGGTGCTGACGAAGCGCGACCACGCCTTCAACCTCAACGTGGGCGACATGGCGCACGTCTTCGTGATGGTGCCCCCGTCCCGCCTCGACGAAGCCCGCGAGGTGCTGAACGCCGTGCAGTTCACCGACGCGGAACTGGAGGAGGCCGCGCTGGCCGCCGACCCCAACGCGCCCCCCGCCCACGACGACATCGAGGAGTCGGCCCTCGACTCTGGCCTCGACCGGCTCGACTTCCCCGGCGACGCGAAGGAGTGAGGCCGTGCGGCTGTGAAGCGGTGTGGCCGTGTCACGCACACGCCTGTTCGTAGCGCCCACAGCCTCACCGCACCACGGCAACACTGCTGCACGTTCCCATGTCCAACCTCACCCTTCGTGTCCTGACGGCGCTGGTCGCCGCGCCGCTGGTGCTGGGTGCGGTGTGGCTGGGCGGCTGGGTCTTCGGCGCGGTCACCGTCGTCGCGGCCGTGCTGGCGCAGCTCGAAGTGATGCAGATGGCCGAGGCGCGCGGCGAAGTGCAGCCCAACCGCTGGCTCGGCGGCGCGCTCGGGGCGCTGGCCGCGGCGTGGGCCCTCGTGCCCTACGCGACTGACGTGCTCGTCGTGGGCCTGCTGGTGCTGCTCGTGGCCGAGCTCAAGCGGCGCACGGTGCGCCCGCTCGAAAACGTGGCCGTGACGTCGTTCTCGGTCTTCTATCCGGCCGGCCTCTTCGGCTTCCTGGTCGCGCTGCGCGAGGGGCCCGACGACCCCGTGCTCGGCTTCTGGCTCGCCGCGAGCGTCTTCCTCATGGTGTGGGCCGCCGACTCGCTCGCCTACTTCACCGGCAAGACGTGGTCGAGCTTCGCCAAGACGCACCCGCTCTTCCCGCGCGTGTCGCCGAAGAAGACGTGGGAGGGCTCGCTTGGCGGCTTCCTCGGTGCCGTGGCGGCCATCGCGATCCTCAAGACGTGGGCGGTGCCAGCGCTGTCGTGGCTCGACGTGGGGGTGCTCGGTTTCATCGCGGGCGCGCTCAGCCAACTCGGCGACCTCGCGGAGAGCCTCTTCAAGCGGGCCGCCGGCGTGAAGGACTCCGCCGGCTACCTCCCCGGCCACGGTGGCCTGATGGACCGCTTCGACGCGCTCCTCGTCGCCGCACCGCTGATCTACCTCTACCTGCACCACGTCGCTCAGGTGTTCTGAGTCGAAGGTCGAAGGTCGAAAAGGTGGAAGGGGTGACGGCGGCGGTCAAGGCTCATCGCCATGCGCGGTTTGTCGCCCGCCCTTCAGGGGTCGTCCTTCGCGCTGACGGAACGGTGGCACGGGGGCGGTGTTATCCTGCTCCAGACCCACCAAACCCACTCTAGCCATGGGCAACCTCCTGGGCGGTCTTGGACGGCGGCGCTCGAAGCCGCGCCAGTTCAACTACCAGCCGCGCTTCCACAGTCCCGAGAAAGAGGCGCGTGAGGAGCGCCTCCGCCGCCGCGTCAAGATGGAGAGCAACGTCCGGCGCGGCCAGCAGCCGAAATTCATCGCCGTGGCCGTGCTGCTGCTGCTGGCGCTGTTCATCTACATGCAACTCGGCTGAGCAGAGTCCGCAAGACTCAGGTGTGCAGGTACGGACGTGTGAACGGGTGGCCGTTCACACACCGCCGGCATACGTTCACACGCCCATTCTCTCCTACCTCACCCTCCGCGTGTCGCAATTCGATCCCCGCGACGACCTTGCCCCGACCCCGCACGAGCCCCCGGCTGACGAATCCGCCGAGGTCACCGATGTGGATGGCGTCCATGTAGGCGATCACGTAGACGACGATGGCGTGATCGCAGGCGACCCCGAAGACGACGGGTTGGTGCGCACGATGCCGGACACGCTCGCCAACAAGATTGCGGCGGGCGAGGTGGTGCAGCGGCCCGCAAGCGCCGCCAAAGAACTCGTCGAGAACGCCCTCGATGCTGGGGCAACGTCGGTCGAACTGCACATCGGACGAGCGGGAAGCGACCTCATCCAGGTCGTGGACGACGGCTGCGGCATGGGACCGCGCGACGCCCTCGGCTGCTTCGGGCGCCACGCGACCAGCAAGCTGCGCTCGATCGACGACCTCGAACGCCTCCACACGCTCGGCTTTCGTGGCGAGGCGCTCGCCTCCATCGGTGCTATCGCTCAGATCGAGCTGAAGACGAAGCGCCGTCAGGACGCGGCCGGTACGCTCGTGCGCGTACACGGCGGTACCGTCGAGGAGAACCGCCCGTGCGCGGCGCCCGACGGGACGAGCATCGCCGTGCGGCACTTGTTTTACAACGTCCCGGCCCGGCGCAACTTCCTCAAGAGCGCCGCCACCGAGTTCAAGCACCTCGTCGAGACGTTCCAGTTTCTTGCGCTCTCGCACCCGCGCGTAGGCTTCCTCCTCACGCACGACGGGTCCGAGGTCTACCGTACGCCGGTGCAGTTCGACCTCGACTTCGAAGACGCCCTGCAGCGCCGCGTGGTCCAGCTCTTCGGCGAGAAGTACGAGGGCCACCTCACGACGGTCGAGGAGACGACGAGCTACCTCTCGATGCGCGGCCTCGTGGGTCCGCCGCACCTCGCGCGGCGCACCCACGGCGAGCAGTTTTTCTTTGTCAACGGGCGCTACGTGAAGTCGCGCAGCCTCAGCCATGCCGTCGCCGCAGCCTACGGTGAGGCACTCGCGAGCGGCACCTTCCCGTTCTTCGCGCTCTTCCTCGACGTGGACCCGCGCCACCTCGACGTGAACGTGCACCCGACCAAGACCGAGGTGAAGTTCGACGACGAACGCGGCGTCTACAGCTTCGTCCGCGCCGTCACGCAGAAAGCCCTCGGGGCGGCCCTGCTCAGCCCTCAACTCGGCGATACCACCGCGCGCACTGTTTCGGTGGCGCGCACCGTGTCGGGCGAGCCCGGCCAGCCAGAGCGCGGGGGCGATGGCGAACCGAACTCCGACGCGGATTCGGCCGGGCCTACGTTCACGGAGGCGCGACTTCCTGCGTCGCCGATGCGCTTGCGCGGCGTCGAGTCGGGGAGCGGCGAACTGCCTCAGCCGTCCCGTTCGGGCGGGGGCACATCGTTTTCAACGCCGCGCTCGGCCCGGGTGGTGGGGCGACCGCGCCTGGACGGTCAAGAGCAGGCCGCCCGGCTCTATGGTGGCGCGGTGCCCGAGGGCCTCGACCCGGACTTTGAGCTACCAGCGCCCGAGCCGATCCCCTCGAAGGCGCGGCCCGACCAGCTCGACCTCATCACCGATGCCGCCCTCGACGCGGACACGCCGACCGGGACCCCGCCCGTCTGGCAGCTCCACGGGCGTTTTCTCCTGACACCGATTCGGACGGGGCTGCTCGTCGTGGACCAGCACGCGGCACACCAGCGCGTTCTCTACGAGCAGACGCTCGCCACGCTCGACGGCGGCATGGCCGTCTCGCAGCAACTCCTCTTCCCGCAGACGCTCGACATCGCCGCGGCCGACTTCCCGCTTTTTGAGGAACTGCTCCCCGACCTCCGGCGCCTCGGCTTCGAAATCACGCTCGCGGCGGGTCAGACGGCGCTCCTGCGCGGCGTCCCCGGCGGCATCAGCGAGACGGCCGTGCGCTCGCTCCTCGAAGACGTGCTGGAGCAGTTCAAGAACCTCACGGACACGCTGCGCCTCGCCCCGCAGGACGCGCTCGCCAAGTCGATCGCCCGCCGCAGCGCCATCCCGTCCGGCATGCGCCTCGACGAGAAGGCTGCCCGCGCCCTCATCGACCAACTCTTCGCCTGCCAGCAGCCCTACGCCGACCCGGCGGGCCGCCCGACGATGACGAAGATGACGCTGGACGATCTCGCCGCTCGCTTCGGATGAGCGCCGCGACGCCGAGTGTGGAGCGTCGGATCGCGGCCTTCATCGACACGCACGGGGTGCTCACGCCCGGCCAGCGCGTGGTGGTCGGCCTCAGCGGCGGCGTGGACTCGGTGGTGCTCACGCGAACGCTGGCAGTGCTTGGCTATGACGTGATCGCCGTGCACGTACACCACGGGCAGCGCGCGCAGTCGGCGATGGACGACGCGCAGTTCGCCGAGGCGCTGGCCGACGAACGGGGCCTCGCGTTCAGCACCACCCGGCTCAACCTGGACCCCTCGGCGACCAACCTGGAGGCACAGATGCGCGCAGCGCGCTACGACGCCCTGCACGCGGAGGCGAGGCGACGTGGTGCCGAGGTTGTCGCCGTGGGGCATCACCGCGACGACCAGTTGGAGACGGTGCTGCTCAACTTGTTGCGCGGGAGCGGGCTGCGCGGCCTCGCCGGGATGCGGCCCAGCCGGACGATGGAGCCTGGCTCCGAGGTGCGCCTCGTCCGTCCGCTGCTCGGCATCCCCCGCGCCGACCTCGTGGCTCACGCACGGAAGCAGGGCTGGGCTTGGCGCGAGGACCCTACCAACGTCGACACCGCGTTTCGTCGCAACGCGCTCCGGCACCGCGTCGTGCCGGTGCTACGCGAGACGTTTGGGGAGAGCGTGGACGCCACCGTTGCCCGCGCCGCCGATCTCGTCGCGGCCTACCTCGACGCGGCTCCGCAGCCTGATCTCAGCGTGTTCGACGCCACGCGTGCGCTGCCGCTCGGCGTGCTCGGCGGGCTACCGGCCGTCCTGCGCGACGACCTGATCAGCCAGGCGCTCGCCCGTTGGCTGCCCACCGCTCCACGCTCCCAGGCGACCATCGAAGCGGTCTCTGCGCTCACGGAGGCGCAGGTGGGGCAGTTTGTGCCGCTCGGGGCAGCGGAGCGGTTCGGACCGGCCGTCGTCTGGCGCGAGCGCGAGGCCCTGCGCTTCTTCGGGCACGATCCGCGTGGCACCTGGGTACCCGTCGAGCTTGCATACCCTGGCGCGCGTGTCGAGACGGTTGAGCCCGCACGCGGAACGTTCAGCGCGACGCTGCTCGATGCGGCTCCTGCTGCCGAGACCCTGCGTGACGAAGCGCCGGGAACGGTCACGCTCGACGCGGACGCGGTGCCGTTTCCCCTGACGGTGCGCCCGTGGCAGCCGGGCGACCGGATGCAGCCGCTCGGGATGAACGGGCACCAGGCGGTAAGCGACCTCCTCACCAACGCCAAGGTGTCGAGTGCCCTTCGGGCGGGCTGGCCCGTGGTCGAGAGCGGCGGGCGGATCGTGTGGGTCGCCGGGCTTCGCATCGCCGAGCACGCGCGGGTGACATCGCGGACGACGCGTGCCGTCCGGCTGCGGTGGACGAGCCGCGACGCGTAAGAAAGTCCGATTCTGCCTCGAACTTCATGGCCGAGGCATGGGGGCTGCCTCGTACTTTCTGGTTCTGGACCACCGACTGCCCCTGGATCACCGACAGACCTAGTCATGCAGCCTGCCACCACCGCCCCGCCCGACACCGTCGTCTGTCAAGGCGAGCCGTTCCGCCTCTACATCTCCGAGCAGCAACTCCGCGAACGCCTCGCCGAGTTGGGCCGCCAGATCGACATCGACTACGCCGACGCGGATTCGCCGCCGATCATGGTAGGGCTGCTCAACGGCGCGTTCATCTTCATGGCCGACCTCATGCGGGCCGTCACGGTCTCGTGCGAGATGGACTTCTTCAAGCTGTCGTCCTACGGCGAGAGCAAGGTGTCGTCCGGCCAGGTGCGCGAGCTCAAGGGCGTCGACGCGGACCTCAAAGGCCGCCACGTGATCGTCGTGGACGACATCGTGGACACGGGCCTCTCGATGCGCTACATCCTCGACCGCATCGGCACCATGCAGCCCGCCTCGGTGCGCGTGGCGACGCTCCTCCACAAGAAAGCCGCCACCAAAGTGCCGGTGCGCCTCGACTACGTCGGGTTCGAGATCGACAACCTGTTCGTGATCGGCTACGGCCTTGACTACGGTCAACTCGCCCGCAACCTCCGTGCGATATATATCCTGGATAAGTGAGGCTGTGCGGCGGTATGGCCGTGCCGTCGTATCTCTTTCCAGAGGCCCAACTTTGCCCATGCTTCAGCCTCTCGATGCTGCGGACTACCCCGCGCTGCTCACGCAGGAAGGGCCGCTCGTGCTCTACAAGCACAGCCACCGATGCCCGATCAGCGGGGGCGCACAACGCCGCCTCCGCACGTTTGCGCTGGAGCACCCGGAGGTGCCCGTCTTCGAGGTCAACGTGATCGACCAGCGCGATCTCTCGCAGCAGATCGCGGCCGACCTAGGCATCCAGCACCAATCGCCGCAGGCCTTCCTCCTTCAGCGCGGGCGCGTCGTCTGGCATGACTCGCACGGGGCCATCACCGGAGGGGCCGTGGAAGAGGCGCTCGCCGACCTTGACGGGGCAGATCGCGTCAGAGCTTAGAGCGCCATGGTGCCGCCGCGCGTGTTGCTCTTCGACGTTAACGAGACGCTGCTCGACCTTGCAGCCCTTCGCCCGCACTTTGAGCGGGTCTTCGGAGCCAACGCAGCGGGAGGCATGCTGCCCGTGTGGTTCGCCCGCCTGCTCCACGCCTCAACGGTGTGCACGCTCACCGAGGCTTACACCGACTTTGGCACCTTAGCCGGGGAGACGCTGCAGGCGATGGCAGACGACCTCGGCGTCGCGCTCAGCCCGGTCGACCGTGAGGCTGTGCTCACCCAGATGCAGCACCTGGATCCGCATCCCGACGTGGTGCCTGCGCTGGAGCGGCTGAAGGCAGCTGGGTACCGGCTCGCGGCGCTCACCAACTCGGCGCAGGCCGTGGCCGACGCGCAGCTTCACCACGCGGGGCTGCACGCCTACTTCGAGGCGGTCTTCTCCGTCGAGTCTGTGGAGCGATTCAAGCCAGCCGCCGAGCCCTACCGGTGGGCAGCAGGTCAGCTTGGTGGTGTACCAGCTGATCTCCGCATGGTTGCCGCGCACGACTGGGACATCCACGGGGCGCTGCGTGCGGGTCTCCACGGCGCCTACGTGGCCCGCCAGGGCAAGACCTACCGCTCGCATTACAACGCGCCCGATCTCGTAGGCCGCGACCTTGCAGAGGTGACCGCCCTGCTCCTTGAAGGCACTGCTCCTTGAAGGATGAGGCCTCTCGACTACTCGGTCGCCGAGGTAAGGGCGTCTGCGCACAGGGCTCAGGCTCCGCTGGAAGAGCCAGGAACGGTACACCTATGCCGTCTTCGGTCTGCCGATGCGGCTCTCGGTGCCGGCCAGGAGTCGCTGAATGTTGGCGCGGTGCGTGAACGCGATGAAGAACGGCACGAGCGCGCAGAAGACGAAGATCGGCAGGGCCACGAGGTCGCCCACGATGAAGTGCTGCACGACCAGCACCACCGGGATCGAGGCGGTAGCGAGGATCGAGCCGAGCGAGACGTAGCGCGTGGCGTAGACGATGATGCTGAAGAGCACGAGCGCGATCAGCACCGCCGTCGGGACGAGGCCGAGCAGCATGCCGCCGCCCGTGGCGACGCCCTTGCCACCCTTGAAGCCAGCGAACACAGTCCAGATGTGACCAAACATCGCCATGAGGCCGCAGAGCACCATCAGGAACGGAGCGCTCATGGTGGCGTCGCCCACGACCAGCATCCCGTCGATGCGGATCTGCGAGAGGAAGCGCGTTGCCGCAAACCCCTTGAACATGTCGAAGAGCATCACCGCCGCGCCGACCTTCGAGCCGAGGACCCGGAAGGTGTTCGTCGCTCCCGCGTTGCCGCTGCCGTGCTGCCGGATGTCGATCCCGTGCAGCTTTCCCGCGATGATGCTCGACGGGATCGAGCCCAGGAGGTAGCTGAGAAGAAGCGTCGTCAGAAGCGTCAGCATGGGTCAGGAGCAGCCGGAGGGGTTTAGGGGAAAGCATTAATGGTACGAACATGTCCCCTACACAAAAGGTGCCGGATCAATTTCGGAAGCGCTTTTCCAAAGGATTCACTATGGGTTGACGCCGAGCGGCAGCGAACCAGTCGTTGCGCTATGCCCGTGGTGACGTTAGGGGTGCCGCGCTAGGGGAACGAACGTACCGAGAGCATGAAGTTGCTGAAGGGCGAGCGGGCGGCGGTGGACACGTACTCAGGGTAGCTGTGCTCCGGGCGGGTCACGGTCGCGTGGGTCACGGTCGCGTGGGTCACGGTCGCGTGGGTCACGGTCGCGTGGGTCACGGTCGCGTGGGTCACGGTCGCGTGGGTCACGGTCGCGTGGGTCACGGTCGCGTGGGTCACGGTCGCGTGGGTCACGGTCGCGTGGGTCACGGTCGCGTGGATGGAGCAGTTGAAACGGGCGCGGGTGGGGCTCGACGGCGCTGTCGGTATGCGTCCAGAAGCGCCGTCCGGCCGGAGTAGCTATGAACCGTTCTTGCCGTGTCGCTCGGCGACGACTCGCGGGGTCTTTGTAGATCACGTACCGCACCGCGCCGTGTTGGCTGAGCAGCAGCGTAGCGCCGCCCTCGTATGTGCACTGGCGGCTGGCCTCGTCCTGCGTGCACCAGCGCTGGGTGATCTCCGCCACAAGGTCAACGACGACCTGCCGGTCCGGTCCCACGCGCCGGGATGCGCGTACCGACTCGATGCACGCGGGCTCGACGTGCCCACCGCGCGGGTCGGGCTCCCCGTCCTCGTTGGTGAGGGGGCCGGGCGGGCGGAGGCCGAGGTCGAGGAGGTGCTCCGGCGTGTTGAGGTAGGCACGAAGCGCCTCGGCCTGCCGAAGCCGCGTCGCCACGTCGTGGCGCATGGGGTCGTGGTCTGCGTCCAGTCCGGGGACGACCCGCAGCGCGCCCGAAGGCGGACGCCATAGCAGGGCATCGGTGGCGAGGCTTGCAACGTGGCTCGGGTAGATGCCGCGGCGGCGGAAGGCGTCCACCCACGCTTCGCGGTAGCCCCAGGGGTCGCTCGGAACCAGGTCATAGTCCGCCGTGAGCGCGGCACGGAGGAACTCGCCAAACTCCAGGTCGACGGGCGGGCAGTAGTCCACAGCGCGCACGCACATTGTGAGAAACTGCTCGGCGAGGCTGCTCGCCTTGTCAGCGAGGGCGTCGAGCAGAGGGGCGGGGAGGTGGCCGGGCGCGAGCACGCCGCTGCCACCTGTGGCGAGCCGGATGACGGCCCGCGCTTTGCGCTGGAAGACCGTCAGGAAGGCCTCGAACACAGCGCCCGTCAAGACCGTGCTGCGGGCGTGCGGGGCGTACGACGCATCCACGTAGGCGCGCGGGGACGGTTTGTCCAAGGCGGAGCGCAGCGCGCCCTCGTGGCCTGTTGTCTCGGCGATCTGACGCGCGAGGCCCGTCAGCACATCCGCCTCGGTCAGCCGGCCCCGCGTGTCCGCGAGCGCTCGTCGGACCACCTCGGGGTAGCTGAACCGCTGGAAGAGCGCCACCAGGTCGGCGAGTGATTCGTGGAATGCCAACACGTCCGGGTTGGACGGCACCATGAAGCGGGCGCGGAGTCCGTCGAGCAGCGCGTGCGTGGCCTCGTGCGTGACGACGTCGTGGGAGAGCGCCGTGAAGACGAAGCCGCCCGGGAGGTTGCGGCCAGCCACGGTAGCCCCCGCCCGGTAATAGCCGAAAGAGAGGGCCGCGGCGGCCTGGTCGTAGTAGGCATTCTGGAAGTGTCCGGCATAGGGCTGCAAGCGGAGCCGCGTGCGTTCATCCTCGCCGAAGGCCTTGTCAGAGTCCTCGTCGGGATTGGGAAAGCCCCAGGTGAGATCTCGCCCCAGCGCGCTCCGGAAGGCGGCGTAGGTGAGCATGCAGACGGCATAGACCATCTGCTGTCCGAAGGCAGGATCAGTGATGGAGGGCGTGACGCCCGCCTCCAGCAGTGCCCGGGTGTCGTCGAGCGGGGCCGTCCGATAGCGCAGCCCTGCCGTATCGTCCCGGGTGTCGATGCGGAAGAGCGCGCCCTGCCAGCCGTCGGGGGTCGGGTGGAGCGGCTCGTAGGGCACGTCGACGGTCGCCACGCCGCCCTCGCGAGGTGAGGTGGTGGGATCGAGCGCGTAGATGCGGAGCGGGCGGAAGACCGGGTCGTCGCGGCGACGCTCGTAGGGACGCGCGATGCCGGCCTGCGTCACGGTGTCGCTGATGCACACCAGGTCGGCCTCGACCTCGGAGGAGCCCGTTGCTGCGGCGGTGTCAGTCGCCTCAGGAGCAACGCCGTCCGGAGGGGTGTCCAGCCGGTCGCGGCCTCGGCTCTGCGCCATCGCCGCGCTCGCCTTCGGCGTCGAGGTAGTTCGGTGCGGAGCACGCATGGCTAGAGGCGGCTCAAGAGTTGGTCCAGCTTGCGGTTCATGGCCAGCACACTCTCGACGAGCGCGGGGTCCGAGAACGGAAGCGGGTCGAGGTCGGCGGGGTTCTCGTCGTCGGAATCGATGGGGTAGGGGGCAAGCAGGGGCCGGTCGTGTGCCCAGTCCGGCGCGTCGAAGAAGGGCGTTTGTCGGCGACTCGGGCCGAACGCGGCGACGACCGCGTCGTGAAACGCGCGATTGGTGACGGCCCCGTCCCGCCCTAGCACCCGGAGCGCCCGGCGGGTGAAGTCGCCCTGGCCGCCCGTCTCGAACGCCAACTCGTCCGGCTGGGCAGCGGAGAAGGCCACGTCGCGCATCGCGGCGCGGCTCCCGACGGCGCGGCTGCCTGCAAGCGCCCGACGACGCTCTGCGCGGAAGTTCCACATGGCGGTATTCGGCGAGACGGAGCGGACGCGCCGGTCGCCCGACAGCGCCAGCCGCGTGATCGAGCCCGAGTGACAGCAGTCGATGAAGCTGGTCAGGTTGACGCCGGGGGCGAGCTGTGCATACAACTCTCGGACCTCGTCGTCGAGCAGGGTGGCGCCGCGCCGGAAGTCGACGGGGCAGAACGCCTGGTCTTCGCCTGTGGCCTCGTCGCCGCTGGTGTCGAGGAAGAAGGTGCCGTGGCCCGCGAACTGGAACACGAGCACGTCACCGGGCTCGCCTGCGGCCACGAGGCGCTGGAGGGCACCGACGAGCGCGTCGTAGGTCGCCTGACCGTCGGTCATCAGCGTCGTGTCGAAGCCGCGCGCGCGGAGGGCCTGCGCCCACGCCCGCGCGTCGTTCACGCACCCGCCGAGGGGGTCCTGCGGATACGCATCGATGCCCACGCACAGGGCGATCCGGCGCCCCTGGACTCGGTGCACAAGGGGCGGCGCCTGCCCGCCCCCAGAGGTCGGCGGTAATGTGGTCGGCGGTAATGAGATCGGGGGTAATGAGATCGGCGGAGAAGGGAGCGGCGTGACCGGCAGGTCCGGGCGCGACGGTCCAGGTGGCGGGGGAGGGGACGGCAGCGGAAACACCGGGGTTGGGTGCGTCGGAACGATCGACGAGGCGGTCATCTCGCTGCCCACGCCCAGCCCGTCCAACAACATAGCCTCGAACGCGGCTACGTCGAACGTCTCGACGGAGCGGTCCTGCGACTCCGCCTGGAACTCGCGCTCGGGAGCGCGTCCGACAATGCGACGGAAGAGGCTGTGCAGCGTCCAGGGATCGGTATCGAAGGCGCCGTGCGAGAGCGCCCGGCTCGAACGCGGCCCGTACGGGGCGTGCTTGTTCGAGAAGACGACCTCACCTACGTCCGACTGCCGCCCGTTGAGCCCGAAGAGCGTCTTCAGCGCGTCGTCGCTGCGGAGCGACACGTCGAGGCCGAGGATGGGCGTCTTGCGGCGGTTTTCGAGGGCGTAGTAGATCAGGTAGAGCAGCGACTTCCGATAGAGCGTGATGCAGTCGTCGTCCAACTCCTGGTGCTTCGTCATCGTGTAGATCGTGCAGTGATCCACCGTCTTGCCGACGAGTGCGCCCACATAGTCTTGGAAGCGGTCGACGCGGACTGCTGGCGCCATGTAGTGCAGGCTCTTGAAGCGTTTGGCGCCTTTCGCCAGAGCGACCGGGACGAAGTAGTTGTGGAACACGGCGCCCGCGCTATGGCCGACGGCGTGGAGTTGGATCTCGCCGTCGTTGAAGGCCTTGCTGAAGCGGCGCACGAAGCCGCCCAGCGCCTCGGCGACCACGGCCGCGTCCCCGCCGGGAGCGCCCGGCTGCGACGGCGTCGAGGCGAACCGCGCGTTGTCCTTCATCTGCCGCCAGACGCGCTCGCCCGGCTTGTCGAGCAGGCGCTCGATGAGCCAGTCGGTGCCATCCGTGATACCGCGGGTGCCCGCCATGACCTCGCGTCGCCCGACCCAGCCGCTCACGATCTCCCACAGGATGCGCGGGAGGCCCGTCTCCCAAACAAAGTGGATGGGATAGACATTGGGGGCCTGCCGCCACCACATCAGGTGGCGGTGGGCCGTCCGCAGGGCGTCGTTTTCCTTGACGAGGCCGCCGTGGGCGTAGAAAACGAGGTGGAGCGGCTGGCCGAGCTCGCGGGCCGTTTGCAGCGCCTTCGGCAGCATCTCCTCGAAGATGCGCTCCACGTCATCCTCGGTGGTCTGGAAGGTGCCTGTCGAGGAGAGGCGGCCCTGCGTGAGGTTGATCACATGCGGCTGCAGTTCGTCGAGCATGTCCGCGGTCAGGTCGCCGCCGGAGCCGCCGCCCCGCGCGTCTGTGCTCAGGTCGGCCATCACATCCATCGTGTCCGTATCCGCCATGGGCGCGCCGCCGGTGAGCATGATGATCTCGTCGGTGGTGTAGTGGTCCGGCAGTTCGGCATCGGCGGGGTCGGGACCCTGCAGCCCACTCCGTCCGCGAGGTCCTTCGCCGATGGGTGTGGGTGGAAGGGCGCCGGTGAGGTCGGCGATGATGTCCGGCACCGCCAACATGTCGGGCCCGAACGGCTCGGCGCGCAGGCCCAGGCCGAGTTCGTCGAGGGTGTCCTCTGTGATGGATTCGTCCTCCTGGTCAGCCGCGTCAAGGTGGGCATGGATGGCGCGCACGGCGTCCAGGACGGCCCCCTTGTCGATGGCCGTGCCCGGACACGTCTTCGGCCCCATCTCCCGGTGGAACTTCAGCGCCTCGGGCGGTAGTCCAAAGCGCCGCTGGACGAGGGCGATCACCCTCAGCGTAGCGTCCCGCTGTGGATCCTCAAACGGGTCACGGCCGAGGTCGAAGTCGCCGATCATCTCGAACATGAACGGCCCCGCAGCGCGGTTGCCGTTGAAGCCCCCTGCGCTCGCAGGCACCGCGTTCCAGTCGCGCCCCGTCCACAGCGTGCCGTGCTTGTCGATGGTGAGGTGCTGGGCGATGTCGCTCCAGCCGAGGTGCTGCGTGTGGTAGCGCCACATCGCCTCTACGGACGCTAGGCCGCGGTCTTGGTCGTGGTTGGGGATCCACGTGTGGTGCATGTGCACCTCGTTGATCTGGCGCGTGAAGGGGTAGTCGTCGAGGAGCAGCTTGAATTCAGCAAGCGACAGCGAATGGAACGGCTTGGGCATAGCGGCACACCGAGTAGGAGAGGAACGAGGAGGCCGCGTCCTTGAGCGTCGCCATGACCTTGGGCGGCCATGACCTTGGGCGGCCATGTCCATAGAGCGTCAGGGGGAGCGCAACCTCAATGAGATAGCGCACAATACAAGGCGGCTAGATCATGCGCTATCGCGTGTTTACACCAAAAGGATCGGACGCAAGCCCTTCGTCTGGCTACGCTTGTCGTGGTCGATTTCGACGGTGGGGAACGGGGCGCTTGACGAGGGGCAGGAACTGGCCGTATGCTTAACAGTGTTCACTAAACGGTGTTAAGCCGTTAAAGCTGCGCGTCTGGCTGGACGATACCCTTGCAGACGAGTAGGCCCTCCGCATCCGGTACGCTCGTGTCCGGAAGCCCTTCCGAATCCCAACCCCCGCGTTATGTCCTCCCAGTCACCCGGCGGCGGCCTCTCGATGGCCGACCTCTCCAAGCTCATGCAGCAGATCGACCTCCAGCAGGTCGTGAAGCTCTCCCAGAAGGTCGACCTCGGCGAGCTCATGTCGATGGTCGCGTCGATGGACGCGGGCACGCTCGCCAAGATGAAGGCGTTCGCAGCAGCCAAGAAGGCCCCGCCCGTGCTCCCCGAGCCCGATGGCGACGTCTACGATTTCGCCGCGCTCCTCACCGACGAGCAGCGCGCTGTCGTGGCTCAGGTGCGCCAGTTCATGGAAGAGACCGTCGAGCCGCGCATCAACGCGTTCTGGCAGCGCGACGAGACACCGCGCGACCTGCTCATCGAGGGCATCAAGGCGTCGGGGGTGATGGACGCGATGTTCGACGCGCGGGGCCGCCGCCGCCGCGACCAACTGCTCCTCGACGGCTTCCTCACCATGGAAGTCTCCCGCATCGACGTCTCGACCTCGACGTTCATCGGCGTGCACACGGGCCTGGCGATGTGGTCGATCGAACTGTGCGGCTCGGAGGCGCAGAAGGACGAGTGGCTCCCGGCGATGAGGAACTGGGACCAGATCGGCTGCTTTGGCCTCACCGAGCCGAAGACTGGCAGCGGCGTCGCGGGTGGTCTCCGCACGACCTGCAAGCGCGAGGGCGACACGTGGGTCCTGAACGGCGAGAAGAAGTGGATCGGCAACTCGACGTTCGCCGATGTGGCTGTGATCTGGGCGCGCGACCTCGATGACAATCAGGTCAAGGGCTTCCTCGTTCGCTGCAAGGAAAACCCCGGCTATGCCGTCGAGAAGATCGAAGGCAAGACGGCGCTGCGGGCGGTCGAGAACGGCCACATCACGCTCACCGATTGCCGCGTGCCGGAGTCGGACCGCCTCCAGGAAGCCAACAGCTTCGAGGACACGGCTGAAGTGCTTGCCGTCACGCGCATCGGTGTGGCGTGGGGCGCGGTCGGCTGCGCGCAGGGGGCCTACGAGAAGGCCGTCCGCTATGCCCAGACGCGGAAGCAGTTTGGCCAGCCTATCGCCAAGTTCCAACTTATCCAGCGGCTCCTCGCCGAGATGCAGGCCAACGTCGTGCAGATGCAGGCGATGTGCACGCGCCTCGCGCAGCTCCAACTCGAAGGCCGCATGACCGACGCGCAGGCAAGCCTCGCCAAGATGGCCTGCGCCAAGCGCTGCCGCGAGACCGTGGCGATGGCGCGCGAACTCTTCGGCGGCAACGGCATCCTGCTAGAGCACCACGTGGCCCGCTACTTCGCCGACGCCGAGGCGATCTACTCCTACGAGGGCACCAACGAGGTCAACCAACTCATCGTCGGCCGCGCCGCGACGGGCTTCAGCGCGTTCGTGTAAACACACCCCCTGTCCTGCGTCGCCTCCGCACGCGCAGCTCGCTCCGCTCCTCGGACTGTCCCCCTCGCTAGCGAGGGGGACAGCTTCCCAACCCTTCATGGGAAGGGAAGCAGGGGGTAACCGGACCTTGCACCTCGGTGCCCCGTTGGCGGACACCGATACCTCTCCCCGGCGCATCCGTGCGGGATCGCGCGCCGGAAGCCCTTTTCTGTTTCGTGTTGCGTATTTCGTGTTGACCTTGCTCAATACGAAACACGCGACACGCACTACCTCCAGCGCGCGATGAAATGCGCTGGCACTTCGACATCCACGTCTCCTCCTCTCAACCAACCTCCACTCGCATGGAATCCGTCATGACGCCCCCGGCTGCGACGGCAGCGGGAACGCACAAGCCGTTCCGGACCGCTGCCGTGCTCGGCGCGGGCACCATGGGTAGCCAGATCGCTGCCCACCTCGCCAACGCGGGGCTCCAGGTCTACCTCCTCGACGTGACGCCCGAGAGCATCGGGCGCGAAGGCAAGCCCAACAGCATCGTCGAGAAGGCGTTCAAGGCTGCGACCCGGCTGAGCCCCGCGCCGTTCATGAACGAGGCCGCTAAGCGCCGCGTCACCCTCGGCAACTTCGACGAGCACTTCGACCGCATCGGCGAGGTCGACTGGGTCATCGAGGTCGTGATCGAGAAGATGGCGATCAAGCAGTCCGTGATGGCGCGCGTCGAGGAGACAGCCCGCAAGGATGCGGTCATCTCGACGAACACCTCCGGCCTGCCTATCGGCGAGATCGCCGAGGGCCGCTCGGACAGCTTCAAGAGCCGCTTCCTGGGGACGCACTTCTTCAACCCGCCACGCTATCTCAAGCTCTTTGAGATGATCCCGACGGCCGACACCGACCCGGCCGTCGTCGAGCGCGTGGCGCACTTCGCGCGGGTGCACCTCGGCAAGGGCATCGTCGTGGCGAAGGACACGCCGAACTTCATTGGCAACCGCATCGGCGTCTACGGCATCATGGGGGCCATCGACCAGTTCGAGTCGGGGGCCTTCACCATCGAGGAAATCGACCAACTCACGGGCACGCTCATCGGCCACCCGCGCAGCGCGACCTTCCGCACCGCCGACGTGGTCGGGCTCGACGTGCTCGGCCACGTCACGGAAAACCTCTACGAGAACGTCCCAGGCGACGAGTCGCGCGAGATGTTCCGATCCCGCGACGTGCTTGCCAAGCTCGTGGAGGCGAAGTTGACCGGCCAAAAGGCGGGCGGCGGCTTCTACAAGAAGACGAAGGAGGGCATTCTCTCGATCAACCCCGCGTCGATGGAGTACGAGCCGAAGAAGGACTCGGACCTCGACATCAAGGCGTTCAAGAAGGCAGGCGACCTAAAGGCCAGGTTAAACGCGCTCTACGAGGACGAAGGGCGCGCGGGGCAGTTCTTCCGCACAACGACGCTCGATCTGCTCGCCTACAGCGCGCGCCGCATCCCCGAGATCGCCGACACGCCGAAGGACATCGACAACGCGATGTGCTGGGGCTTCGGGTGGGAAGCGGGGCCGTTCGAGATCTGGGACCTGCTGGGCGTGGACCGCGTCCGCGACGGCATGGCCGAGCACGGCTTGGCCACACCCGATTGGGTCGCGAGCGTCCCGAGCGAGGGCTTCTACGGCGAAGCCCATGGCATCCGCCAGGTCTGGACGCCCGTCGCGGAGGCCTCGGGAGACGGGGCCCCGGGCGGAGGCTACGTCGCCGCGCCGACGCCCGCTGACGAGATCAGCCTCCCGGCTATTCGCGCTACAGAGGGCACGGAGCTGTGGAAGAACAGCGAGGCCGCGCTCCTCGACATGGGCGATGGCGTGGCGCTCTTCGAGTTCCGCAGCAAGGCCAACAGCCTCGGCCAGGAGGTCATGGGTGGCCTCCGCGACGCTATCGAGAAGGTCGAGAACGACCCCGACCTGCGCGGCATCGTGATCGCCAACGACGGCAAGAACTTCTCCGTCGGCGCCAACCTCGGCGAGATGGCGATGGCCGTCGCGATGGGGCAGATGGACCAGGTCGAAGGCTACATCGCCGACTTCCAGGCCACGATCCAGCGCGTGCGCTACGCCGCCAAGCCCGTCGTTGTCGCGCCGCACCAGCGTGTGCTCGGCGGCGGCTGCGAGATGACGATGGCGAGCGTGCAGCCCGTCCTCGCCGCGGAGACCTACATCGGGCTCGTCGAGCTTGGCGTCGGCCTCATCCCGGCCGGTACGGGCACGATGCGCATGACGGCGTGGGCCGCCGAGAAGGTCGCCAACCGCGACCGCCCGAGCGAACTCCAGCCGTTCGTCCGCCAGGCCTTCGAGCACATCGCCATGGCCGACGTCGCCACGAGCGGTAAAATGGCCATCGAGTATGGCTATGTGCCCAGCCACACGATCGTCGTGATGAACGACGACCGGCGCTTCCACGTCGCGAAGCAGCAGGTGCTCGCGCTCTCGAACAGCGGCTACCTCCCGCCCGCGGTGATGAACAGCATCCCCGTGCTCGGTGCTCCTGGCCGCGCGCAGTTCGACATTGCGCTCTTCCAGTACGTCGACGGCGGCTACATCTCGGAGTACGACCGCTTCCTCGCGTCGCGCCTCGCCTACGTGATGACCGGCGGCGCACTCACCGGCCCCGCTGAGGTCCATGAGGGCTACCTCATCGAGCTCGAACGCGAGGTCTTCATGTCGCTCCTCGGCGAGGAGAAGACGCAGGCCCGTGTGATGCACATCCTCCAGCACAACAAGCCGCTTCGGAATTAGTGTCGTGGGTCGCAGGTCGTGGGTCGAAGGTCTTTCGGCTCCGACGCTGCGGCTACGCTCCTAGGTACACAGGCAGCAGGATGGTTCCTGACCTGTGACCTCAGACCTACGACCTCAGACCCTACCAACTATGCAACTCAACGAAACCTATCTCGTCTCGGCGGTCCGCACGGCTGTCGGGAAGTCGGGGCGCGGGACGCTCCAGCAGGCCCGCCCCGAATACATGGGCGCGGAAGTCGTCAAGGCCGCCATCGAGCGCGCTGGCGCCAACCCAGAGCGCATCGACGACGTCATCATCGGCTGCGCCTTCCCCGAGGGGCCGCAGGGCATGAACATGGGCCGCGCCATCGCCATCAAGGCGGGACTGCCCGAGACCGTGCCCGGCCTCACCGTCAACCGCTTCTGCTCGTCGGGCCTCCAGACGATCGCGCAGGGCTTCAACCGCATCACGCTCGGCCAAGCCGACTGCATCGTGGCGGGCGGCTCCGAGTCGATGAGCGCGGTGCCGATGGGCGGGTTCTACTTCGCGCCGGACCCAGCATTGGCACAAGACACGCCGGACTTCTATGCCTCGATGGGCATCACCGCCGAGAACGTCGCTGACCAGTATGGCATCAGCCGCGCCGACCAGGACGCCTTCGCGTTCCGCAGCCACCAGCGCGCGCTCGACGCCATCGACAGCGGGCGCTTCGCCGACGAGATCGTCCCGCTCCACGTCGAGGGCGTCGTCTACCACGACGGCTCGACGGTCGAGATGAAGACCGTCTTCGACACCGACGAGGGCCCGCGCCGCGACACCTCCATCGAGGCGCTCGCGCGGCTGCGGCCCGTCTTCAAGAAGGGCGGCAGCGTCACGGCCGGCAACTCGTCGCAGACCAGCGATGGGGCTGCGGCCGCCGTGCTGATGTCGAAGCGCATGGTCGAAGAGACTGGCGCCGAGCCAATGGCGCGGATGCTCGGCTTCGGCGTGGCCGGTGTGCCTGCGCGCATCATGGGCATTGGCCCTGTCGAGGCGATCCCGAAGGCGGTCGCGCAGGCGGGCCTGAAGCTCAGCGACATCGGCCTAGTCGAGCTCAACGAGGCGTTCGCCGCGCAGGCGCTCGCCGTCGTCCGCGAACTCGGGCTCAACGAGGACCTCGTTAACGTCAACGGCGGCGCCATCGCGCTCGGCCACCCGCTCGGCTGCACCGGCGCGAAGCTGACCGCGACGCTCCTCTACGAGATGCAGCGGCGCGGCGTCCGATACGGTCTCTGCACGATGTGCATCGGCGGTGGCATGGGTGCCGCGGCGGTGTTCGAGAACCTGAAGATGTGAGAGTGAGGCGGTGTCGCGGTGAGACGGTTTGGCGGTGCGTCCGCCACGCACCACCGCTGCATCGCGACACTCAGCCTACGGGGCGGCTCGGAGCGATTCGGGTCGCCTCGCTGTGTACACAGGCGAGACCGCGTACAAGGGCGAGACGGGCGGCTGCGCGCGTGAGGGCACAGTGAAGAGGTCTAGATGAGCCTGGCGAATGTCAAGGAAGCATGACGCAGGGAGGTGCTGATCGTCAGCGGCATGCGGCTGGCGTGAGAGGGGGTCTGCAAAAAACGAGGATGCCGCGAAAACCCCCCAACCACGTTGCCCTGCGGGATTTCGTGCCAGATCATCCGACTAGCAACTCACTCCCTTCATCCCTCCGCACCCAACCTCCAACCTCTCTGTTATGAGCCAGACTACGGCTGCCCTCATTGCCCCGCACGGCGGCGACCTCTGCGACCTCGTCGCCGGTGTCGACGTCGCTGAAGCCACCAAGGCCAACGCGGACCTCCCCTCGATTACCCTCTCCGACCGTCAGCTCTGCGACATCGAGCTGATCCTCAACGGCGGCTTCAGCCCGCTCAAGGGCTTCCTCAACAAGGCCGACTACGACGGCGTCGTGAGCGACATGCGCCTCGCCGACGGCACGCTCTGGCCGATGCCGATCACGCTCGACGTGGACGCCGATACGGCCAAGCAGTACAGCGCCGGCGATCGCATCGCGCTGCGCGACAAGACCGGTCTCATGCTCGCCGTCATCACGGTCGAGGACATCTGGGACGCTGACAAGGGCGTCGAGGCTGAGAAGGTCTTCGGCACGTCCGACACGGCGCACCCGGCCGTCGCCTACCTCATGGAGCAGGCCGGCACGCACTACATCGGCGGCCCGCTCGAAGGCGTGCAGCTGCCCAAGCACTACGACTTCGCTGACCTCCGCCGGACGCCCGCCGAGCTGCGCGCCCTCCTCGAAGAGATCGACGTCAACCAGGTCGTCGCCTTTCAGACGCGCAACCCGATGCACCGCGCGCACAAGGAACTCACCGACCTCGCGGCCGAGGAGATCGGCGGCAAGCTGCTCATCCACCCGGTCGTGGGCATGACCAAGCCGGGCGACGTGGACTACTTCACCCGCGTCCGCTGCTACAAGAAGCTGCTCGAGTACTACCCCGAGAACCGGGCGATGCTGAGCCTCCTCCCGCTCGCCATGCGCATGGCTGGGCCGCGCGAGGCCGTCTGGCACGGCATCATCCGCAAGAACTACGGCTGCACCCACCTCGTCGTGGGCCGCGACCACGCCGGACCGGGCAACGGCTCCGACGGCGAGCCGATCTACGGCCCGTACGACGCGCAGGAACTCTTCACCTCGGTCTCCGAGGAGATCGGTGTCACGATGGTGCCGTTCCGCCTCATGGTCTACGTCCCCGCCGACGACGCCTACGCGCCGATCGACGAGGTCCAGGCTGCCGGCAAGGAGTTCAGCATGATCTCCGGCACGCAGCTGCGCGAGAAGCTCCGCACGGGCGCTGAGATCCCGAACTGGTTCTCGTACGACG
>JBCBNX010000031.1:31697-31839 GCA_039821555.1 Bacteroidota bacterium | reverse complement strand
GCGGGCCTGTCGAGCGGGACGTACGTGGTGCGGGTGGTGGGCGAGACGTTCGCTGAGACGCGCCGCCTCACGCTCGTGCGCTGACCTCGCCGTCCCGCTTGCTCAATCCCGAGGCCGGGCGTCCACCGAGACGCTCGGCCTC
>JBCBNX010000031.1:0-31598 GCA_039821555.1 Bacteroidota bacterium | reverse complement strand
CTGCTGTTCTGCGGCCTCTGCTGTTCTGCGGCCTCTGCTGTTCTGCGGCCTCTGCTGTTCTGCGGCCTCTGCTGTTCTGCGGCCTCTGCTGTTCCGCCTTGGTCGCGTTTCTGCATTGGTGTAGAGCGCTCGTTTCTGAACGGGGCTACTCGCAGGATCCAGCCCATGCGGGGACCACCTATGCAGGGGCTTCGTTGGATGCCCCTCGGAAGACTGGATATATTGTCCAGTCTATCCCTTTTGCACCGTATCCCCCCGCCAGGCATGGCTTCCACCCAGGACTTCCGCAACGGCTTCACCTTCTTCTGGAACGGCGACATCTGGAGCATCGTCGAGTTTCTCCACGTCAAGCCCGGCAAGGGCGGCGCGTTCGTGCGCACCAAGCTCAAGAACATCCGCTCGGGCAAGGTCGTCGACAACGTCTTCCGCGCTGGCGAGAAGGTCGACGAGGCCCGCGTCGAGCGCCGCTCCTACCAGTTCCTCTACGAGGACGACCTCGGCCTCCACCTCATGAACACGGACACCTACGAGCAGACCTCGCTCCCGGCGAGCCAGGTCGAGGGCCGCGAGTTCATCAAGGAAGGCGGCGAGATCGACCTGCTCGTGAACGCGGCCACCGACGAGCCGCTCTCGGTCGAGATTCCGCGCCACGTGCACCTCACGATCACGAAGACCGACCCCGGCCTCAAGGGCGACACAGCCACGGGCGCGACCAAGCCCGCCACGCTCGAAAGCGGGGCCACCGTCAACGTGCCCCTCTTTCTCAACGAGGGCGACGTGGTCCGCGTGGATACCACCGACGGCTCGTACATTGAGCGCGTAAGCACTGGCTCCTAAGTCCGCACACGCGGCCAGCGCCCCCCTCATCTCCCCCTCGCTCATCCCACCCCCAGCGCCCGATGGACCTGACCCGCATCCAGGATCTGATTCGCCTCGTCAACGAGAGCGGCGTCGCCGAAGTCGAAGTCGAGGAGAGCGGTGTGCGCATCGTGGTGCGCAAGCACGCGCCGCAGGTGTCCTACCAGCCGATGGGCGCCCCAGCGATGCCCTACATGATGCCGCCCCCGATGAGCGCCCCTCCCATGGGCGGCGGCGCGATCCAGGCCCCGCAGGCATTCCCGTTCCCGACGGGCTATCCGCCGGCCTACCCCGTCCAGGTCCCGACCGCAGGCACGCCGGTGGCTCCCCAGATGCCCCCAGCCCCGCAAGCATCGACCGACACGAAGCCCGAATCCAGCGACGCGCCCGTCGACGGCACGCTCGTCCGCGCGCCCATCGTCGGCACGTTCTACAGCGCGCCCTCGCCCGACTCCGACCCCTTTGTGACTGTCGGCAGCGCCGTCAAGAAGGGCGACACGCTCTGCATCATCGAGGCGATGAAGCTGATGAACGAGATCGAGGCCGAGGTGAGCGGCACCGTCAAGCAGCTCCTCGTCGACAACGCCGAGCCGGTCGAGTACGACCAGCCGCTGTTCGTGATTGGCTAGAACCTGTCGTGCCCTGCGTGGAGGTTGCTCGCGACCAACACGCAACACGCAACACGCAATACGTCGCATGCAAAAGGTTCTGATTGCCAACCGGGGCGAGATCGCGCTACGCATCATCCGGACGTGCCGCGAGATCGGCCTCAAAACCGTCGTCGTCTACTCGACCGCCGACCGCGACTCGCTCGCCGTGCGCTTCGCCGACGAGGCCGTCTGCATCGGGCCGCCGCCGTCGGGCCAGAGCTACCTCCGGATGGACCGCATCATCGCGGCCGCCGAAGTCACGGGCGCCGATGCCATCCATCCCGGCTACGGCTTTCTCTCCGAGAATGCAGACTTTGCAGGCATCGTCAAGGACAACGGCCTGATCTGGATCGGCCCGAAGGCGGACACCATTCGCAAGATGGGCGACAAGAGCGTCGCCAAGGACACGATGCGCGCGGCGGGCGTGCCGGTCGTGCCCGGCTCCGAAGGCGTCGTGGAGACGGTCGACGAAGCCAAGCGCGTCGCCGCCGAGATCGGCTATCCCGTGATGATCAAGGCCTCGGCGGGCGGCGGCGGCCGCGGCATGCGCATGGTCCGCGAGGAGAAGGAACTCGAGACGCAGTACCGCACCGCGAGCAACGAGGCGCAGTCCGCCTTCGGCAACGGGGCCGTCTACATCGAGAAGTTCGTCGAGGAGCCGCGCCACATCGAGATCCAGCTCATGGGCGACGGCCAGGGCGGCGTGATCCACCTCGGCGAGCGCGAGTGCTCCATCCAGCGCCGCCACCAGAAGCTCCTCGAAGAGGCACCCTCGCCCGTCGTGGACGCGGCGCTGCGTGCCACGATGGGCGAGGCCGCCGTCAACGGTGCGCTCGCCGTGAACTACGCGGGGGCCGGCACGGTCGAGTTCCTCCTCGACAAGCACCGCAACTTCTACTTCATGGAGATGAACACCCGCATCCAGGTGGAGCATCCCGTGACGGAGGAGGTCACCGACACCGACCTCATCGAGATGCAGCTCCGCGTCGCGCGCGGCGAGCGCCTCGGCAGCGACGGGCTCCCCAGCACCAGCTTCACCGAGTTGAACGGCCACGCCATCGAGTGCCGCATCAACGCCGAGGACCCGTTCCGCAACTTCAGCCCGTCGCCCGGCACCATCGAGGGCCTGCACACCTCGAAAGGCCACGGCGTCCGCTGCGACACGCACATCTACGCGGGCTATACCGTCCCGCCGCACTACGACTCGATGCTCGCCAAGCTGATCGTGCGCGGCAAAGACCGCCCCCACGCCATCCGCAAGATGCTCCGCGCCCTCGACGAGTTCGTGATCGACGGCGTCAAGACGACCATCCCGTTCCACCAGCAACTCCTCCAGGACGACCGCTTCATCGCAGGCGACTTCGACACGAAGTTCCTGGAACGCTTCACGTTGCAGCCGCCTGAGGACGGCTGATTGTCCTGGGTCGCAGGTCATGGGTCGCAGGCCAGTCCTGGTCGGACCGTTGGCCGTTGACCTTCAACCTCCGACTTCTCTCATGACTTTCCCCGACGACTGCCGCTACACCAAGGAGCACGAGTGGATCCGCCTCGACGGCGACACCGCCACCATCGGCATCACGGACTATGCGCAGAGCGAGCTCGGCGACATCGTCTTTGTGGAACTGCCCGAGGAAGGCGACCACTTCGACGCCGATGACGTGTTCGGCACGGTCGAGGCCGTGAAGACCGTCTCGGAGCTGTTCTGCCCCGTCGCCGGGACCATCTCCGCGGCCAACGAGGGCCTCGAAGACGCGCCGGAGTCCGTCAACGAGGACGCCTACGGCGCAGGCTGGATGATCAAGCTCACGCTCGACGACGTCGCCGACTTCGACGGCCTGATGAGCGCCGCCGACTACAAGCACATGATCGGAGCAGACAGCTAGCCGTTTCCGAGCAACACTGTGCGAGTGGGTGCTGTCTGGTCGATGGCACCCACTTGCTATTTCGTACCACTTTTTCTCCACGCCTTCCCTGTTGTCACGCTGAACTTGATTCAGCATCCAGTCGGAGCGGCCTACAGACTTGTTCTGTCTCACTCTCACCCTGGTCATCCCCGACTTGATCGGGGATCTATGCAGTGCACCGTATGGATCCCCGCGTTCGCGGGGATGACTCTGCTTGGTGAACTAGGCATCGTCACTACTGGTATTCGATCCTGAATCAAGCTCAGGATGACAGCAAGGCAACACCTAGGCACACGCCCGCCTTTTGCCGACTACCGCCATGACCCACCAATCCGTCCTCATCCTCGACTTCGGGAGCCAGACGACGCAGCTCATCGCGCGGCGCGTGCGCGAGGCCGGCGTCTACTGCGAGATCCACCCCTGCACAACGCCCATCGCGGACCTCGCCGACGAGAGCACCATCGGCGTGATCCTCTCCGGCGGCCCGATGTCGGTCTACGACGACGGCGCGCCGCAGCTCGACCCCGACCTGCTCACGCGGACGCGCGCCGACGGCAGCCGCCTGCCGGTCCTGGGCATCTGCTATGGCTTGCAGGCGATGGCGTTTGCGCTCGGCGGGGCCGTCGAGCCCTCCCAAAGAAGAGAGTATGGCCGCGCCCACCTCATCGTCGGCGAGCCGCTCGGGCTCATGGCCGACGTGGAAGACGGCGCGCAGGTGTGGATGAGCCACGGCGACCACCTCACGCGCCTGCCCGACGGCTTCCACCGCATCGCGCACACCGAGAACGCGCCCATCGCTGCCGTGCGCAGCGAGACGCATCCATTCTATGGCGTGCAGTTCCACCCAGAGGTCGTGCACACGAAGGTCGGCGCGCAGATCTTGGAGAACTTCGTCCGCACCATCTGCGGCGGGCGCGGCGACTGGTCCGCGGCCAGCTTCATCGAGGAGCAGAAAGAAAAAGTCCGTGCGCAGGTCGGCGACGCCCACGTCATCCTCGGCCTCTCCGGCGGCGTCGACTCGTCCGTGGCGGCGGTGCTCTTGCACGAGGCCCTCGGCGACCAGCTGACCTGCATCTTCGTCGACAACGGGCTGCTGCGCGCCGACGAGTTCGAGGAGGTCCAGCACACCTTCCGCGACGGCTTCGACCTCGACCTCGTGGCGGTGGACGCTTCGGAGCGCTTCCTGCGCGAGTTGGAGGGCGTGACCGACCCGGAGCAGAAGCGCAAGATCATCGGGCGCGTCTTCGTGGAGGTCTTCGAGGACACGACGCACCAAATCGAGGAGCGCCTCGGCCAGAAGCCGCGTTTCCTCGCGCAGGGCACGCTCTACCCCGACGTGATCGAGAGCGTCTCGTTCAAGGGCGGCCCGAGCGTGACCATCAAGACGCACCACAACGTCGGCGGGCTGCCGGAGAAGCTCGGCTTCGAGCTCATCGAGCCCTTCCGGGAGCTGTTCAAGGACGAGGTCCGCGCGGTCGGCCGCGAACTCGGCGTGCCGGAGCTCATCATCAAGCGGCACCCGTTCCCCGGCCCCGGCCTCGCCGTCCGCATCCTCGGCAACGTGACCAAGGAAAAGGCCGACCTCCTCCGCAAGGCGGATAAGATCTTTATCGACGAGTTGAAGGCGTCGGGACTCTACGACGAGACGTGGCAAGCCTTCGCCGTGCTCCTGCCCGTGCAGTCCGTCGGCGTGATGGGCGACTTCCGCACCTACGAGAACGCTGTCTGCCTACGCGCCGTGACCAGCGTGGACGGCATGACGGCCGACTGGGCGCACCTGCCCTACGACTTCCTCGGGCGCGTCTCGAACCGCATCATCAACGAGGTGCGTGGCCTCAACCGCGTCGCCTACGACATCTCCTCGAAGCCCCCCGCTACGATTGAGTGGGAGTAGCTACAGGGCGTCTTGTTCACGCGCTCGAATGCGGTCCTCCGTCGCCACGAGTTGGGCGAGGGGACGATCTGGCGACGGCCTGCCTGGCGCGCTCATAGCGGTGAGTTGAAGTGCGATGCTGTCTGGATGGTCATCCCAGGGCACGGCAATGCCAGGGTCCGCCCTACTGATGAGTGCCGCTCGCAAATGGGAGGCAAAGAGCGCTCCCTCGGTGTGGGATAGTGAGAGTAGCGCGCCGGTGGCTCCCCCCAAATCAGCACCCAGTTGCCTGACAGGGACGGAATAGTCGAGGTAGTTGTCCGTTCCGGATATGGGTGAGTACAGTTCCAGCCGTGCGTACTCAGCCTCAAGCACTAGCGTAGTATCGAGGGTCAGTTCATCGAGCAAGTAAGCGTATGGAGGATCATAGCCCCGTTCCCTGCGATACTCCTCGTTACGTCTCTTGTAGTCTTCATTGATCGCTGACGTGATCGGAATTCGAACAGAGAAATCTGTTTCGAACTGCATCTGCGCTTGTCGCGGAAGCTGCTCCAAGGTAGCGATGAGGTGCTCAGGCGTAGCATGTGGAGGATGACGCCACCGTTCCTCGTCGACGTGCCAGCCTCGGTCATAGTCATACTCTCCGTTGGGTCGGAGGTAGTTGACCTTTACACAGGAGCACAGGTCGCGCTTCTTCCGCTCGCGGACATACCGATCTATCTGGTCTGGATGCGACGTGAGGCGACTCCAGCCCCGGCGAACGAGTTCGCGCAGCGGCGCGCTGATCTCGCAGCGACGGTAGTAGTAGATGTACGAGACGTGGTGACCCATGTGACGGGTAGGCAGCCTTGGGAGTCTGTATTAGACACCGTCACAAAGTTGGTGCCGCACCAGTCCTCAACCGCGTCGCCTGCGACATCTCCTCGAAGTCCCCGGCGACCATCGAGTGGGAGTAGGGCGCTGACATCGGGTGGTCGCGCCCTCGCGGTATTTTCCGCCCATGGCCGCCTCCGACTCCTCGCCCAAGCAATCCGCCGCGCTCGAACGCGCACCGAAAGCCCCCGACGGCACGGTGCTCGATCCCCACGACCCGCGCGTGCTCGACGTGCCCATCGCGGACCTCCCACGGGTTGGGGAGCGACGGTCAGCGCCGCTGGTGAAGGCGGGCGTGAAGACGTTCGGCGACCTGTTTCGCTTCTACCCACGCCGCTACCTCGATCGCTCGACCGTCACGCCGATCAACGAGCTGGTGGAGGGACTGAACGAGGCCGTCACCATCGTCGGGCGCGTGTCGGCGAAGGGTGTCGTGCCGGGGCGTGGCTCGATGCGGCTGGAGGTGCGCTTCCAGGACGACTCCGGCGGTACGCTCAAGGCCGTGTGGTTTCGCGGCGCGAAGTGGATCGGCAAGCAGTTCGACCAGGGCGGGCTCTACGCCGTCCACGGCAAGGTCGAGAAGTACGGCCGCACGTTCTCGATGGCGCACCCCGACTTCGACCGGCTCGACGCTGAGAGCGCGGCGCTCGACACGGGGCGCATCATTCCGCTCTACCCCGGCGGCGCGGCGTTCGATAAGGTCAACCTCACGAGCCGCGCGCTGCGGCGGCACATCTACGAGTTGTTCAAGACCCACGGCCTCGCGCTGCCGGAGGTGCTGCCCGACTGGATGCGCAAGGCCTATGACTTGATTGACGGTCGCGTGGCGCTGCGGGCGATTCACTTCCCGAAAGACTCCGGGGAGCTAGGCCGCGCGAAGCGCCGCCTCAAGTTCGAGGAGCTTTTTTTCCTACAACTGCTCCTCGCGCTGACCCACGAGAAGAAGCAAGCCATCGCGGGGCCCACGCTCGGCGGGCCGGGCGCCTACACGCGGCAGTTCATCGACGAGGTACTGCCGTTCACGCTCACCGGCGCGCAGCAGCGGGCGCTCGACGAGATCGCCGCCGACACCGCGCGCGGCGTGCAGATGAACCGCCTCGTCCAGGGCGATGTCGGCTCGGGCAAGACGGTCGTCGGCGTCGGCGCGATGCTGATGGCGCTCGACGCGGGCTACCAGGCCGCGTTCATGGCCCCGACGGAGATCCTCGCCGAGCAGCACTACGCGAACCTGCAGTCGTACTTCCAGCCGCTGGGCTTGCAGGTCCACCTGCTCATCGGCGGGCAGCGCAAGGCGTGGCGCACCGAGGTGCTCGATGACCTCCGCGAGGGCCGCGTCCCGTTCGTCGTCGGCACGCACGCCATCATTGAGGACCACGTCGAGTTCGAGCGCCTCGGCCTCGCCATCATCGACGAGCAGCACCGCTTCGGCGTCATGCAGCGCGCGAAGATGTTCCACAAGGGCCTCCGCCCGCACATGCTCCTGATGACGGCCACGCCCATCCCGCGCTCCCTCGCGATGACGGTCTACGGCGACCTCGACGTGACCATCATCGACGAGCGCCCCGCCGGTCGCAAGCCGATCCAGACGCAGCTCTACACCGAGAAGCGCCGCGAGGACGCCTACGCGTTCATCAAGAAGCAACTGCGCGAAGGACGGCAGGCCTACGTCGTCTACCCGCTCGTGGAGGAGTCGGAGGCGGAGATGCTCGCCGAGATCAAGGACGCCGAGAACGGGGCCGCCGAGCTCGCCGAGCGCTTCCGCCCCTACCGCGTCGAACTGGTCCACGGGCGGATGCTGCCCTACGAGAAGGACGAGGCGATGCAGCGCTTCAAGAACCGCGAGGCCGACCTCCTGGTCGCGACGACGGTGATCGAGGTGGGTGTGGACGTGCCCAACGCGACGATCATGGTGATCGAGCACGCCGAGCGCTTTGGGCTGGCGCAGCTCCACCAGCTACGCGGGCGCGTCGGGCGCGGGGCTGACCAGTCGTACTGCTTCCTGATGGCGTCCTACAAGCGCTCCGCCGAGGCCGAGGAGCGCCTCCAGGCGATGGTGGACACCGACGACGGCTTCAAGATCTCCGAGATCGACCTCAAGCTGCGCGGCGCAGGCGACTTCTTCGGCACGCGCCAGAGCGGCCTGCCCGACCTCAAGATCGCGGACATCGTGCAGGACCAGGACATCCTGCAGGCCGCCCGCGCCGCCGCCTTCGCGCTCGTGGAGCGGGACCCGAAGCTGGAGCAGCCTGAGCACCAAACGCTGCGAGATCACTTCGCCAAGAGCGCGCCCAAGAGTCTGGGGTTTGCCCGGGTGGGGTAGCTAGGCAACAACCGCTGTTGGAAACTCACGAACACCGAGATGCTGATGTTCGTCCGGCCACTCCGACGCATCGCTACCCTTCTTGCTTCCTAAGCCCCATTCGCGGGCTAGCACGTTTAGCACGTTGCCTGTCTGCTTGAATAAGCAGGTGGCGACTTCTGCGGACTTGCAAGCGCCCGCGGCGATGTCGACTGCTCCAAAAGTAAGTGTTAGCCTCCGGGAAGGTCTGGTCAAAAGACTCCCGAGTTGCTCTCGAACGCAACGAGGAACGCGGAAGGGCCAGCCCTTGCGGAAGTGAGAGAGGTGCGAGCCAGCTTCCGGGCTCCATTCGACGAAGCGAACTCAGTAGAGCGCTTTCGGCAGGACTTGCAAGGCCAGCGAACTGAACCGATGCGCAGGACCTGCCGGGGTGAACTCCCGACTGCGCCAAACATGCTGTACGGTGAGTTGGAGCCAGCGGTAGCGAAGGGTGGCTCCTACGCCCACGTCGTAGACCAGCGGCTCCGGTTCGATACGGTATCGGTCGTCTCCCTCCAGTAGGTAGTTGTACGCCACGTAGCGACCTACCGTCCGGAGAAACATGTAGCCTTGCCAGTGTTTGGGGGGGAGACCCTTGCCCTGTCCATGTCAACTGGTAAAAAAGGTAAGAGGGTGTAGGACGTATCGTCCAACATGTCTGCTCCTACTTGGAATGCTTGGCCAGTGAGCGAATCCGCTAGAAGAACCAGACTGAGCGAGTCAGCGACCGCCTGGATGTCCGACAAGTTCAGCGCACCAAGCTCCCCGTCAATCATTCTGGCCCCCGAGACGAACGTAGGCTCTACCGGAAGCAGTGGGAAGTCCTGGGCGATGGTACCCTGATTCAGGGGCATTCCAAAACGGAGTTCACCACCCACTTCGGCTCGGTTATGCACATTGCCCAGCGTAACAGCGCCTAGGCCATTGACATCTGCTACGAGCCAGCCGGGAAAGAACCGATGCCGATAGAGGCGCCGTCGGTGTTCCAGCCGGAATGCAAAGCTAGGCAAGGCGCGCTCCAGTTGGGTGTCCCACCCCAACGGATCTCTCGCACCGATCTGGTCATGCCAGTTCCGCTGGACCTCTTCGGCGAACGAGATGGGGCCAATGAACCCCAGGACGAGCTCCGCCTTCCATTGCTGCGGCGTCTGTGTCGTAGTCCGCCACTCGGCAGAGGAGGCATAGTACAACCAGCCCGCATACGGCCGATCATTCGATTGGAGCGTGGGCGTGATTATCCTGCGCGGCGTGTAGAAGACTTGCCCGAACCTACCGCCCTGGAGACCTTGCCAGCAGTTGTCCTTGGCTTCACGGCAGGGTGGAAATAGCGCGTCAAGATCTACGACCGGAAGCCGGTCGAGTGCCCAGAGCCAGAACGGCGTTCGAGATTGGAGAGGTTGGGCTCCATCTCGATATGTGTTCCAGGCGAACTGGAGGCCGTTCGTGTAGAACTGATCAGTGTAAGGGAAATCGTTCTCCCAATAGAACGCGCGACTTGTAAGGGGCTCGGAAGGGAGAAAGGACCTCACTCCGACTTGCTGAGCGAGCGCAGGTGTGGAGAAGAAGAGCGCGGCGAGTACGAGACTTAAATACTGTGGCATCCGCATGGCCGCTACCGGGCTGGACTTCACGGGCTATCGGGCTCAGCGAACGGCTTCGCCAACCGTGCTCCATCCCCTCCCAAGAAGTTGTAAGAGAATGCGACAAAGAACGTCCATCGTACCCGCGAACCGAGGTTGTTGAGGGCGTTGGCATCCGCGACCCGCTCACCAACATTCACCCCAGCCGGCAACGTGGGGGCAGAGTGCGCATTCACCCCAAGCGTGAATGCTGCCTTCTGCGGCGACACGAGCGAAACGCCGAGGTAGTAGTCCTGGCCGAGATTGTTGGGATCGAGGCCGAGACCGAAGGAGGCGCCCAAACCTTTCCACCTGGGGTCCGACAGGTGAATGAAGGTCGCTACCCCTCGTGTGAGAGCGTCGGCGCGGTCGCTCTCCTCACGGACAAACAGTGCCGACGAGGTCGTACCATCCTCGGCGGTGATCGTGGAGTCGCGAAGCCCATAGGCAGTGTCTCCAGGCAAACCTAGTGCAAACCCGCCTCCAAAGCTGAGTTGGAGGCCGCTAGGCCGGATCTCGACGATCAGATCTACGCTAGCGAGGCCATCGGTCTTGGCAGAATCCTGGGGTCTAATCTTGATGACATACCCAGCAAAACGCGCGCTGTGTGGCACGTAGAATCGATGCGTCTCGCGTGGCTTTGCACCACCAGCTGCAGCACCAACCACTGCATCCGGCTGGATGGCAACCAGTCCTCGTGCCTCGTAGGTGAATAGATCGGGCCGCGTGTTCTCGATCTCGACAAGGAAGAGTCGGCCATCGGGTACGCTCTTATCGTAGCGCTCCACGCATGGTGCGTCGGCGGCTGCGCACGTAGCATGGTCGTAGGTCACCGTGACTACATCGTCGGCCTCAGCATACGCTGTCACTGGCACGAGCAGTACTCCGACCGTGAATGGACATATAGCCCTGAGGAGTCTCCACATGGGTTTAAGAAACTGGCGTGAGGAGCAAGGATTCCGACTACTCAAACAACGTAAGGTCCAGCATAGACTTTACCTAATGCCACTATCGTGCAAGACGACTCCTGCCTCGATCAGAAGACAAGAGATTGCAATACCACGCAACGGATTCAGACGATCTGGGTCCGACCTGGTGACCAGATCGCAGTTATCCGTCACGAAGTACACGCCTCGGCACTCTGTATCGCCTCAGAGCTTCCAGCGCGTGCCGAGCATCAGTTCGAGGCGCGGGAGCCGGGCAGAGATGTCCTCGTAGCGGAACAGTTCGCCGGATCCGGCTCCCAACTCGTAGGTGTAAATCTCGCCCGTGAGCGTCGCCTCGGGGGCCTGGCGGTAGGCCGCGCTCAGGTAGAGCGACGCTATGCTGCTGAGTTCGCGCTCCACGCTCAGGCGACCGTAGAGGCTCAGCCCTGAAGCGCTCACTGTCCGCACGGGATCGCTGCGCAGGCTGGGGTCGAACGTGTCGAAGAGCGTACTGAACAGCCGGTCGAGCCGCAGGCTGGTCTGCGCCCAGCCCGCTCCGACGGCAACGCTGGTCTGGTAGGGGCTGCGGCTGCCGTCCGGGCGCACCGCGTGCGGGCGCAGGACGAACTCGACCACGCCGAGCGCTCCGAGGCCACCCACGCTGGCCGAGAGGTCGGGGTCATCAAGGACGGGCGCGAAGAGCACCTGGCCACCCACGCGGAGCCGTGGCACGCCTGTGCTGAAGAGCGCCTCGCCAAGGAACGACGCCGGTACACCTACGACGGTGCCGAGGGGATCGCGGCCGGTCCCGGTCGCATAGGTGCCCTCGATGTCGGGCGTGGTGTCGAACTGGTGGACGCCCCCGGCGACCAGATGAATGCGCTTTGCCTTCAGCGCGGGCGGGGCCACCTCGCCTCCGGCGGCGGCGTCCAACTCCGGCGACGATGCCTGAGCGATCCCGAGACGCGCCACGGCCTCGGCTTCGACTTCGGGCGGTGCGCCCGTCCAAAACACCGCCGCCGACCGTAGCTGCTCGACGAAGTCGCTCCGCATAGCTGGGTCGGTGGGCACGCTAAGCCCGTCCCCCGCCGGATTGGACGCCGCTGTGCTCACGGCGAAGAACACGTAGTTCGTGACAATCGGCGCGAGCGCCACGATGGAGGCATCGGTCCGCACGATGTTGGCCCCGCCGATGAGCGTGTTCGCCAAGGCAGCGCCGCCGTTGAGGACCGCACGGCGCGTGAGCGAGGTCGCGCCCCGCCCGGCCGTCTGGATAGTAGCGACATCGCCGAGTGGGGCCAGGTAGAGCGTCGGCACATCGCTGAGGGCGACGGCGAATGGCTGCGCGCCCTCGTAGATCGCGATGTAGCGATCGTCCACGGCCACGAGTTGGCCGGTGATGATGCGTCCGTTGCGCTGCTGCATCACGACGCGCTGGCCGGGCTGCGTGCGGACGACGTAGCGGACGAGCACTCCCAACGACGCGATGTCGCGCTCCAGCAGGCGCGCGGTGTCCTCGTAGTGGGTGGGGTATTCGCGCAGCAGCGCCGCCTGAGTGGCGTCGAGCGCGACGCGCGTCTCGCCGCTAATGCGCTCGGCAATGGCGACCAGACTATCGCCTTGCTGCTCGAAGCGGCCCACCTGGAAGTCGAGGGCCTCGGGGAAGAGCCCGAAGTACGACCGCTCGTAGGCATCGAGCGACGTGCCGATGCGGGGCAGATCGACGGGCGCCTGAGCCGAGGCGGGCGCGCTGGCGATGGCAGAGATGAGGGCGGCGAGGAGGAGAGACCGAACGCGAAGCATAAACCGAGGTAACAGCGGAGAGGGTGAGGATAAACCGCGGCGAACATAACGCCCCCTGATTCCCAGCATCACCCGAGCTATCGGGCGCAAGGCTGTGCCAGCCCGCTATACACTGACGGCCGTTGCGCTGGGCCGTGTGCCGAGCCGGGATCCAGTCGCCAGGCACGCCACCTCGGCCTCGTGGCACGACGTTCTCTGGTCTGACTTCTCCTCCCCCACTCACGCTAGCGCGTTTCCCAAAGCTGGTCGACCACGACCGTCTACCCCATCACTTCGATGAAGGCATCGGCCTCGGCGATGGCGGCCTCCATGTCGGCGATGAGGCGGTCCACGTCGGTCTGGAGCGAGGCGACCTCGCCTTCGAGTGACGCGATGGCCTGCGCGTTGAGGTTGTGCTTGAGGAAGAGCACGTGGTCGCGGAAGGTGGCGAGCACGGGGTCCATCGTGCGCTCGACGCGGCGCATGGCGGCGATGAGGCCGTCGTAGCGGTCACGCGCATCGTCCATCTGGTCCTCGCTGCGGCGGCGGAAGTCGGGGTCACTGTACTCGTCGAGTTCTTCCTCCCACTCGTTGAAGAGCGAGGCCGCCGCGTTCTCCACCGCCTCGATGCGGTCGCGGGCCTCCTCGGCGTCGTCGTTGGCGCGCTCGTACTCCTTGTCGAGCTTGCGGTACATCCGTTCGAGGTCGCCGCCGTCGAAGCCCGTGAGCGCCTGGAACTCGTCCAGCGCCGAGGCGAACTGCTCCTTGGCGTCCTCCTGGCTCTCGCGGGCCTTTTCGACGCGGTCGGAGAGCAGTTCGCGACGCGGCGTGCCGAGGCGTTCGAGCGAGTCGTAGTAGAGTTCGCGCGCGGCCGTCTGGCAGCCGAACTGCGGCAGCGCGAGGAGCAGGACGAGGGCGACGAGGAGAACACGCATGACGAGGCGGGAGTCGGAGTGAGGCCGGGAAGATCGGCACGCGCGGGCGTAAGTTGAAAGGGCGCGGGAGTGCAGCGGTGTCGCGGTGAAGCGGTGTTGCGGTGGTTCCGTGCGCTGGTGCTGCCGTCGTTTTGCATCGCCGTTTCTCCGTCTCCTCGCCTCTCCCATTCCTCCCCCCATGTCCGACGACCTCGACGCCCGCTTCCAGGAAGCCGCTGCCGCAGCGCAGGACCTCCCGAGCCGCCCCGACAACGACACGCTGCTGCGTCTTTACGCGCTCTACAAGCAGGCGACCTCCGGCGATGTGTCTGGCAAGCGGCCTGGCTTCACCAACCCCGTCGGCCGCGCGAAGTATGACGCCTGGGCTGCCCTCGAAGGCACCGACGCCACCGACGCTAAGCAGGACTACGTCGACCTCGTGAGCAGTCTCCAAGGCTGAGCACGCCTTTTGTCCCTGCGAGCCTCGTGCCTGCCCCCCTCCACGCCACATCTGCTCCGCTCCCGATGCCCGAAGCTGCCCCGACGCCCCAGCGCGTGACCGCGACGCTGCTCGGGACCGGCACCTCGACGGGCATCCCGGTGATCGGCTGCAACTGCCGCGTGTGCACATCGAGCGACCCCCGCGATCAGCGGCTGCGCTGCTCGGCGCACATCGTCGCGGAGACGGAGGCGGGACCGGTGCACCTCCAGATCGACACGGGGCCGGACTTCCGTACGCAGGCCCTCCGCTTCGGCGTGGAGGCCGTGGACGCGCTCCTCGTGACGCACCACCACTTCGACCACGTTGTCGGGATGGACGACCTGCGGCCCTACTTCTTCCGGGTCTCCGCGCCGATTCCAGTCGCCGCGCCGCCCAACACCGAGGCTGCGCTGCGCAGGATGTTCGGCTACATCTTCGAGGACGGCAGCTACCCGGGCATCTCGAAGCTCGACCTCCGTGCCGAGATAGGGCCGTTCACCGTCGAGAGCCGGACGCATCCCGAACGGCGCGTCACCGTCACGCCGATCCCGGCGTTCCACGGCACGCTGCCCCTCTACGGCTACCGCGTCGGCGGCCTCGCCTACCTCACCGACGTGAGCGCGCTCCCCGACACGAGCTACCCGCTCCTGGACGACCTCGACGTGCTCGTCCTCGACGCGCTGCGCCACGAGCCGCACCCGACGCACTTCTCGTTCTCGGAGGCGCTGGAGGTCGCCGCGCGCATCGGGGCGAAGGACACGGTCTTCGTGCACATGACGCACAGCATCCTCCACGCCGAAGACGATGCCGCCCTGCCCGACGGCGTGCGCCTCGGCTACGACGGCCTCGTGCTGACCGCAGGCGGATAGCGCCGAAAAAAGCGCGGGCGCAGCCTCGTGCTGCGCCCGCGCCGTATTCAGCAGGAGGCGCCACGCTACGGCTTCTCCAGCGCCTCGAAGTCGGCGCGCTCGCCGAGGCCCGACGAGACGGTCTCCGTGACATTGACGTCGAACGTCCTCACGGGCGACTTGGTGCGTTCGTAGACGGTGCCGGTGAACTCGGCCGTCTCGGCCTCGATGGCCTCCACGACGGCCGCTTGCGCGTCTTCGTCCTCGGCGAAGAACACGCCGCGATATTCCTTCCCTTTGAAGGTTTTGATCGGGTAGGCGTACCCGCGTCCTTCGACTCCGTTGAGCGTAGCATCCTGAAGCTGATAGAAAGCCAAAACTGACCTCGGTGTTGGTGAAACCTGTTGCGTACTCCACGTCCACAGCCTCAATGTTTTAGCGGTGACAAGGAGACTGGACACGCTTCTCCTATGCAAAAAGCGCGGCGGGTGTTCTGAAACACAGGAACTTTCCGACTTCTACTTCACTCTAAGCGGGTTTTTTGGCCCGCACCCTCATGCTCGACGCCAAGCCGACCGGGTTCCTCTCCTGGGATTATCACGTCTACGAGGGCGAGCGCGAAGTCGCGTTCCTGGACGTAGGCCTGCTCCTCGAAGGGGCCGACTTGGACATCGGCGGCATTCCGTTCCGCCTCAGCCGGGAGGGCGTCGCAGGCGACTATACGCTCGCCTTCGAGGGCATCGTGATCGCGCGCGCCACCAAACGCAGCATCTTCACCGGCACCTTCGACGTGGTCCTCGACGCGCCCCTGGCCGACACGGACACGACGCGCCTCCTTGTCAAGCGCAAGAGCCTCGTCAGCGACCGCTTCGAGGTGTTCGCCCAGGGCGATGTGCCCGACGACCCAGGCGTACGCCTCGGCGTCGTCCGCAAGCGCAACATGCTCACCCGCCGCGCGAGCGTGGACCTCCCCGACACGTTCCCGCTCGGCGTGCAGGTTTTCCTGCTGTGGCTCGCCGTGCTGATGTGGCGCCGCGGCAATCGGTCGAGCTAAGGATCAGTCTCTGGTGCGGTCGCTGCGCTCCCTCGTGGGACGCTCGCTGTGGTCCGTGGCGGGAGGTAGCTTGGCGCCTCGCGCCCACGTCGTCTCACCGTGCCTGCCATGCTCTTTCGTGTTGCCCTTTTCGCCGTTGCGCTCGTCACCGCTACCGGGTGCTGGGGCAACCAGCCCGCCGCCGACGATCTGGAAGCGCCCATCGAGACCTCCGCGCTGGAGCGCATCGAGATTGCCGAATCGGACTATGGGTACTCGGGGCGCAGCCAAGAACGATGGGAGCAACTCGCTACTCTTCTCAACGTGGAGGTGGAGGCCGAAGCCCTCCGGGAGATCCGCCTGCTCCGAAACAACGGGCAGCGCAACCTCGCCCAGCTCCGCGAACACCGCCGCAGACTCGACCAGCACGTGACCGATCTGCTCGCGAGCTGGGACGCCCGCCTGGAGCAGTACGCCGACTCAGCGCTGCGTGAGCAATCGGCCACGCTTCGGAAGGACGTCGAGGCGACCTATGCCTCCCACTCGCCTCGCCTCGATGCGGCCTTGGAGAACGCGGGAGACGCCCTCGCCGCGCTCGACGACCGGCAGCGGCTGGCGCTCGACCTCGTGATCGTGCAGGTCGTGGCTGGGATGGAGGCCTACGCCGACACCTACGAGGCGTCGGCCAAGGAACGCACCGCGCGCATGCAGGCGCAGGTCTCCGAAGCCGACAGCCTGCTCGAAACCCTGCGCGAATGACGACGCTCACCCGAGCAAAACCCCCGCAATCGTCGCCGTCATCAGGTTAGCGAGGGTGCCCGCGAGGACGGCGCGGACGCCGAGCGCAGCGATCTCACCCGTGCGACTCGGCGCCAGTGGGCCGATGCCGCCAATCTGGATGCCGATCGACGACAGGTTGGCGAACCCGCACAGCGCGAACGTCGCGATGGTGATGGTCTTGGGCTGGATGCTCTCGGCAGCGATGGCGTCGGCGAGCAGGGTGTAGGCGACGAACTCGTTGGCGATGACCTTCGTGCCGAGGAAGCCGCCGAACGTGGTGATGTCCGCCATCGGGACGCCCACGAGCCAGGCGACGGGCGCCAGGACAAAGCCGAGTGCGAGGTCGAGCGCGCCCTTGCCCTCCGGCAGCGTGACACCGAAGAGTTCCACCGCCCAGCCGAGGCTACCGTTGATGATGGCGATGAGCGCGAGGAAGGCGATCAGCATCGCGCCGATGTTGAGCGCGAGCTTCATGCCGTCGGCCGCCCCCGACGCCGCCGCGTCGATCACATTCTTCGGCCCCTCGTCGATCACGGCGGCGTTCACCCCGGCGGTGGCTTCGTCGGAGGCGGTGGAGGGCAGCGTCGCCTCGTTGGCGTCGGTGGTGAAGCGCGCGTCCACGTCGGGCACCTCCTCCGTCTCGGGGATGAGGATCTTGGCGAGGATGAGCGCCGCCGGAGCGGCCATCACGCTCGCGCCGAGGAGCTGCTCGGCGAAGAGCTGCTGCCCGACCTCCACGGCCACGCCCGTCGCCTGCGCGTAGCGCTCGCCGAGGAACGCGACGTAGCTCGCCAGCACGCCGCCCGCGATCGTCGCCATGCCGCCCGTCATCACGGCCATGAGTTCGCTGCGCGTCAGCTTCTCCACGTAGGGCTTGATCACGAGCGGGGCCTCGGTCTGCCCGACGAAGATGTTGGCGCTCACGCTCAGGCTCTCCGGCCCGCTCGTGCCCAGCGCGCGGCGCACCACCCACGCCATGCCGCGCACGACCACCTGCATCACGCCGAGGTAGTAGAGGATCGACATCAGCGCGGCGAACACGACCACCGTCGGCAGCACCTGCGAGAAGAAGAAGAAGCCCAGCGACCCCTCGCTCGCGGGGCCGAGGCCGAGGTTGCCGAAGATGAACGCGGAGCCGACCTCCACCGCCGCGAGGAAGTCGACGAACAGCCCCGCCACGAACGCGAACGCCGCCTTCGGCCAGCCCAGCGGCGCGAACAGCGTCGCCATGTCCTCGCCCTTGAGGATGAACACAGCGAAGACGAGTTGGAGCAGCAGCCCGAAGCCGACGGTCCGCCAGTTGATGCGCGTGCGGTGGCTGGAGAAGGCGAACGCGATGGCGAGGATACCGACGAGGCCGAGCAGGCCACGCAGGAGGTCGGGGACAGACATGGGCAGGGGGTAGGCGGGTGGGAACCCCGGAAAGTAGGCGAGGCCGCCCCGGTCGTGCCCGGACGGCCTCGCACTTTTATGTTTTTCCCACGCCTAGCAGACGTGCGCTCACTCCTCCGTATCCGACGTCTCCGTATCCGACGTCTCCGTATCCGACGCCTTCGTCGCCGCGTCTTCCGCCGTCCACACGTTGCCACGCGGGGTGGTATCCGGGAGGTGGTCGCCGGGGTCGAGTTCGGCGCGTGTGACGGCGCCCTCCTTCGGCGTGACGGCGATCACGGTGTCGGTCGTGTAGAACGCCTCGACGGGGATGCGCTGTATGTCGGTGCTCCCGTCGGCAAAGGTGAACTGCACGTCGATGGGAAAGACGAGGCCGCCGCGGTTCTCGACGCGCGCGCCCGTACCGCCGGCTGGCATCGCTGCGACGCCCGTGATGGCGGCGTCGAACGTCTCGGTGGAGTAGACCCAGCCGCGCCAGAACCAGTCGAGGTCCTCGCCCGCCACGTCTTCGATGGTGCGGAAGAAGTCGGCGGGCTGCGGGTGTTTGTAGGCCCAGCGCTGGATGTAGGCCTTGAACGCGGGGTCGAAGCGATCAGGACCGAGGACGTGGTCGCGGAGGATGAGCAGGCCCTTGGCCGGCTTGCGGTAGGCGAGGAAGCCGAGCGCGTCGCGGCGGATCTGGTCGGGGTACGTCGCCATCGCCTGGTCCTGGGCCCACGGCTGCTGCATGAAGCTCGCCGCCGCGTTCGAGCGCGTGAGACGGACGACGCGCGCGTTCTCGCTGTCGTCGTAGTAGCGCTCGTTGGCCTGCACGCCGAGGAAGCTGTTGAAGCCCTCGTCCATCCAGGCGTGCCGCCGCTCGTCGGAGCCGACGATCATCGGGAACCAGTTGTGCCCCAGTTCATGGTCGACGACGCCGAAGAGGCTCTTGTCGCGCGCGTTGACGCTGGAGAAGTGGAGCATCGGATACTCCATCCCGCCGACGATGCCCGCCACGTTGATCGCGACCGGGTACGGGTAGGGGTACCACATCTCGGAGTGCGTGACGATGGAGAAGCGGCCGTACTCGGTGGCTTCCTCCCAGCCCGGATTCGTCTCCGTGCCGATGCCCTCGTGCGGGTAGGCCGACAGCACGAGCACGTCGTTGGGCGCGCCCGTCTCGTGCGTGGGCGGCGTCGTGTAGCCCGCGCCGTCGAGGATGAACGCGGCGGAGGCGGCCCACGCGACATCGCGGACGTTGTCGGCGTCGAAGCGCCACGTGAGCGTCTGGGACTTCATCGGGCGCGCGGCGGGCGTGCCGACCTCGTCGGGGGCAACGATGTAGACGCGCTCTTCGCTCGTCCGCGCCTCGGCGACGCGGGCCTGCTGCTCGGGTGTGTAGACCTCGCCCTCGTTCGTGAGCGCGCCCGTCGCCACGACGAGCATGTTCGACGGGACCGTCAGTTCGAGGTCGAAGTCGCCGTAGCCGAGGTAGAACTCGCCCTGCCCGAGATAGGGCTGGTGGTTCCAGCCAGCGACATCGTCGAAGACGGCGACCTTCGGATACCACTGCGCGAACTCGTAGACGGTGCCACGCTCGGCCTCGAAGATGCCCATGCGGTCGGCCCCGTAGGGCGGGACGGCGAAGCCGAAGCCCATTGAGATGGTGAGTTGCCCGCCCTCAGCCAGCAGCGGCTCGTCGAGCAGGATCCGCATGCGCGTGTCGGTCACGACGTAGTCCACCGCGGCGGTCGTGCCGCCGTGCGAGACTTGGACGTCGGCGAGCTTGAAGCCGCCCTCGTTGAACGCCCCGCGCCAGCGCGAGCCGGCGGGCGTCGTCGCAGCCCCGCGGCTGTCGTCGGCGAAGAGGTTCTGCTCCAGGTGCAGCCAAAGCACGTCGAGGTCGTGCGGGCTGTTGTTGGTGTAGGTGATCGCGACGGTCCCAGAGACGCGGTGTGTGGTCGTGTCGAGCGCGACGGCGATGCGGTAGTCGGCGCGCTGCTGCCAGTAGTCGGGGCCGGGCGCGCCGTTGGCCGCGCGGACGCCGTTCGGGTCGGGGAGGTCGAGCGGCGCGAACATGGCCCCGTTCGTCTCGTCGAGTTGGGCGAGCGCAGGCGTGGCGACGAGCAGCGCGACGAGTGCGAGGGCAAAGCGGATGGGCATGGCGGTGGGAAGCGACGTGGGGGCCGAGAGGCGGGGAAGCTACGGGCGTGAACGTGCGGATGCTGCCGTGGAGCGCCCTCTGTGCTGATTCGACTCCCCCCGCTTGTATGCCTGAAACGGCATACAAGCTGTCCCCCTCATTGTTGAGGGGGACAGTTTACTGGCGTGAACCTTCGGTTGAGGAGCAGAGCGCGCAGCGCGGAGACGACGCAGAACGGGGGGAGACAGCCACGCCTACGCCGCCCCGCCAACCACGAGCACGATCTCGCCGCGCACCTTCGGCTGGCTACCGTAGTGCTCGGCTAGCTCCGCGAGCGTGCCACGCCGGACCTCCTCAAACGTCTTCGTGAGTTCGCGCGCGACGGCAGCGGGGCGGTCTGCGCCGAGCACGTCGGCGAGTTGGCCGAGCGCTTTCACGAGGCGGTGCGGGCTCTCGTAGAGCACGATGGTGCGCGGCTCGTCGGCAAGCGCCTTGATGCGCGTCTGGCGACCCTTCTTCTGCGGGAGGAAGCCCTCGAACACGAACCGATCGGACGGTAGCCCGCTCGCCACGAGCGCAGGGACGAACGCCGTCGCTCCGGGCAGCGCAACGACGGGGATGCCCGCGTCGTGGCAGGCGCGGACGAGCAGGAAGCCGGGGTCGGAGATGCCCGGCGTGCCCGCGTCCGAGATGAGCGCGACGTGCGTGCCCGCCTCCATCTGAGCGACGAGGCGCGGCGTCTTCTGGTGCTCGTTGTGCGCGTGGAAGCTCGTCGTGGGCGTCTCGACGCCGTAGTGCGCCAGCAGGACGCCCGACGTGCGCGTGTCCTCGCAAGCAATGAGGTCGGCCTCCCTGAGCGTCCGCAGCGCTCGGAACGTCAGGTCTTCGAGGTGCCCGATGGGCGTGGGGACGAGCGTGAGCACAGATCGAGTGTGTGGGTAGGAGGGTGTGGGTGTAGAAGAATGGGAAGATCGGGAGGATCGGCACCCTACGCGAGACTGACCTACACGGGTTGTCGTTGTTTGGTGCGTCTTTTCGTCTCCCCTCGACCCGTCCTTAGCTCATGCGACTTGCTTCGCTCATGCGATCTGCCTCCCTTCTCGTCCTGCTGCTCGGCACGGCACTTTCGCCTCTCGCTGCGCAGGACCTCCCCGCGCAGGGCACCGACGCCACCTTCGACGTGGGCACCTGGAACATCGAGTGGTTCGGAGACAGCGACGACGGGCCGACCAACGAACAGCTGCAACAGGACCGCGCCGCGGCCGTGATCGGGCAGAGCGAGGTCGACCTGTGGTGCCTCCAGGAAATCGCCAGCACGACGGCCTTCGCGAACCTGCTCGCCACGCTCGGCGACGGCTATGCGGGCGTCCTCGCCACCGACTCGGGCCGGCAGCGCCTCGCCTACGTCTACAAGACCGACGTCGTGCAGAACCTCGGCACGCAGCACGTCCTCACCGAGTTCGACTTTGCGTTCGCGGGGCGGCCACCGCTCCAGATGCGCGCCCGCGTGCTCACGCAGACTGACGGCGCACCCACCCAGACCGACGTGCGCGCGCTCTGCTTCCACGCCAAGGCCTTTTCCGACGTCGGCTCGTACAACCGCCGCGTCGACGCCTCGGAGGCGCTGAAGAACTACACCGACAACCTCGCCGCCATCAACACGCAGGTGATGATCCTCGGCGACTACAACGACGAACTCGGCGCGTCTACTTCCAGCGGCCGCACGTCGCCCTACGCCAACTTTGTCGAGGACGACGGCTACGTGTTCGCCTCCGCCGACCTCGACGCGAGCAACACGCCGACGTTCTGCGGCAACTCGTCGTGCTCGGGCGGCTCGACGCTGGACCACATCGCGTTTACGGCCAACCTCGCCGGCCCGTATGTGGAGAGTTCGGGCGACCGCTACGACGAGATCCTGAGTCCGCTCGGAGGCTACACATTCACGGTGTCGGACCACCTCCCCGTCATCGCGCAGTTCAACTTCGGACTTGGAGTCAGCGCCGAGGACGACGCCACGCCGACCCGCTTCGCGCTCGACGCGCCGTTCCCGAACCCGTTCGCTGAGGACGCCACGGTCCGCTTCGCGCTGCCGAGCGCCACGCCTGTGGACCTCGCCGTGTTCGACGCGCTCGGCCGCCGCGTGGCCACACTCGCCTCGGGCACGCACGCCGCCGGGAACCACACGGTCATGTTCGAGGGCGGTGCGCTCCCGCCGGGGCTCTACCTCGTCCGCCTCATCGCTGGCGACGCCACCGCGACACGTCGCCTCGTGCGGGTGCTCTAGGGCGTGTGGACAATCGGTCTGATCGGCGCTCATGGCCTCCGTTCGCCCTCCGCTGCGTTCCACTCGTCCCCCGATCCTACAGGATCGCGCTCCTCGTGCGCCTTTCGGAGACGCAAACGGCGTCTCGTGAGCACCTGACCCGATCAATGTCCACACGCCCTAGCCGCAGGGAGCTTTCTGCCTTGATTTTCACGGCGGCCCCACGGGGTCGCCTTTCTTTTGCGCGGACCGCCTGTCTAGATTGGATCTAGATAAGACACACTCCTCGCCACTCGCCCCCCCTCGCAACATGTACCGTCTCGCCCTGCTTCTGCTGTGTGCCGGGCTGCTCGCCCTGAGCGCCTGCCAGCCCCCTGCCGAACCCAGCGTCTCGGACGCGGCCCCGGTCGTGGACGCGGACGGGCCACTCGTCATCTATTCGGGCCGCAGCCAGTCCCTCATCGAGCCGATCGTGGAGCGCTTCACCGCCGACACGGGCATCGAGGTGCAGACGCGCTTCGGCGGCACGGCTGAGATGGCCGCGGCGCTTGCCGAGGAAGGCGCGCAGTCGCCCGCCGACCTCTTCTGGGCGCAGGACGCGGGCGGCCTCGGCGCGGTCGCCAACCTCCTCGCGGAGCTGCCCGACTCGCTCCTCGCGATGGTACCCGAGCGCTACCAGAGTGACGACGACACCTGGCTCGCCGTGAGCGGCCGCGCCCGCGTGCTCGCCTACAGCCCTGCGCGCGCCGACACGGCCAGCCTGCCCACGAGCGTGCTCGACCTCACCGACGCGCGCTTCGAGGGCCGCGTCGGTTGGGCCCCGACCAACGGCTCGTTCCAGTCCTTCGTGACCGCGATGCGCCAGACCCTCGGCGACGACTCGACGCGCGCCTGGCTCGACGCGATGGACGACAACGGGGCCGTGGCCTACCCGCGCAACTCGGCCATCATCGAGGCGATCGCGAACGGCGAGGTGGACTACGGGCTGCCGAACCACTACTACCTCCTCCGCTACCAGAGCGAGGACCCGAACTACCCCGTCACGCAGACGACCTTTGCCGACGGCGACGTGGGCAACCTCATCAACATCGCGGGCCTCGGGAAGCTGGCCTCTTCGGAGCGTCCCAACGCCGCCGCGACGTTCATCGCCTACCTCCTGGGCGACGAGGCGCAGGCCTACTTTACCGAGGGCACGAAAGAGTACAGCGTCACCGGCGGCGGCACACCCGACACCGTCCTAGGCGCCGCGCCCGCCATCGACCTCAACACGTTGGCCGACCTGGAGGCGACACTCGACCTACTCCGCGACGCGGGGTTGCTGTAGGCAGGGTATTCAGCTGACGGCTCCTGGCCAGCGGCGACACGTCATCCATGCAGATCGCCGAACGCCAACCGCACAAAGCCGATAGCCGGCTCTGGTGGTTTATGCCCGTTGCCCTCGTGGCAGCGGGTGTCCTGGTCCCGGTAGCCTACCTGTTCGTGCGCGCGCTGGCGGCGGACCCGGCGGAGGTGGCCCAGTTGCTCTTCCGGCCGCGGACGCTCGTGCTGCTTAGCAACACATTCGCGCTGAGCGTGAGCGTATGGGCGCTAGCCTCGGCGATTGCGCTGCCGCTGGCGTGGCTCGCGGTGCGGGCGAAGACCAACTATGCGGGCATGCTCACGCTCCTCGGCGTGCTGCCGCTGGCGATCCCCGGCTACGTCACTGCCTACGCCTTGCTCGGGCTCTTCGGCGACTACGGCGTGCTCGCGCGGACCGCCGGCGTGATGCTCCCGCGCCCGAGTGGCTTCGTCGGGGCGACGGCGGCGCTCGGGTTCTACACCGCGCCCTACCTCTTCCTCAACCTGCGCGCGGCTCTTCTCGGCCTCGACCCCGCGCAGGAGGAGGCGGCACGCTCGCTCGGCCTCAGCCCGTGGGCGACGTGGCGGCAGGTCGTGCTCCCGCAGTTGCGCCCGGCGTTCCTCGCTGGGACGCTGTTGGTGCTGCTCCACGTCCTCGGCGACTTCGGTGTGGTGTCGCTGATGCGCTTCGAGACGCTCAGCTACGCGCTCTACGTCCAGTACACCTCGGCGTTCGACCGGACGTATGCCTCGGTGATCGCGCTGGTGCTGATGGTGCTGGCGGCGCTGGTGCTCTGGGGCGAGGCGCGCCTCCTCAAGGGGCTGCGCTTCGCCCGGACGGCGAGTGGCACGGCACGCCCCGTCCCCCGCACGACGCTCGGGCGCTGGACGCCGATCGCCGTCGGCTTCGTCGCACTCGTGGCTCTCGCGACGGTCGTAGCGCCGCTCGTCACGCTGAGCTTCTGGCTCGTGCAAGCCTTTGACCCGGCAGAGTTGCCGAAGCTCGCAGAGGGAGCTTGGAACTCGGTCAAGGCGGCGGCGCCGGCGGCGGTGCTGGCCGTCGCACTCGCGTTCCCGCTGGCGTGGCTCGGCGTCCGCCACGACACGGCGACGAGCCGCGTCGCGGAGCGGATGGCCTACCTCGGCTATGCGACGCCGCCGCTGGCGTTTGCGCTCGCGCTGATTTTCTTCGCGCTCGGCGTGCTTCCGTTCGCCTACCAAACGCTAGGACTGCTCGTGGTCGCCTTCGCGCTGCATTTTTTGGCCGAGGCCATCGGGCCAATCCGGAGCGCGCTCTACCAGACGCCGCCGCGCCTCGAAGACGCAGCGCGGGCGCTCGGACGAACGCGGTTCGGGGCGTTCCGCGCGGTCACGCTGCCGCTTGCGGCGCGCGGGCTGTGGGTCGGCGGGGCGTTCGTCTTCCTCGCTGCGATGAAGGAGTTGCCGATCACGTTCCTCCTCGCCCCGCTCGGCTTCGACACGCTCGCGATGCGCGTCTGGAGCTACACCACGGAGGCGCTCTTCGGGGCCGCCGCGCCGTTTGCCCTCGCCATCGTCGCCATTGCTGCGGCATCGGTGGCCCTGCTGCTACGCCAGGAGCGGCAGGCGTGAGGGGCGTGGCTGCACCGCAACGCGGCCGCCCCACGCCGCAACGTCCAAATCGGCCGAGGCGGGAAACCCTGGTTTTTGCGAAGACGTAAAGCTTCTTTCATTTCCACCTCGCTCCTCGTCCACTGGCACGTCTAGCCTGATGCGTCTGTTCAGCGTGATGGTTTGGGATCCGGTGTTGCGGCCGTGTTCCCCGATCCCGTTCTCCACCGTGGTAGGTCCTCGGCCGGCCTGCCCCCATGGCGCGTGGCGGTCGCGCTGCGCCGTGCTCGAACGGGGCGTCTAGGTTGCGGCGGCACATCGCCGCGTCCCCTTCTGTTTTCGTCGCTTCTGATTGTTCTCCGACGCCCGCCAAGCTTCCTGTAGCGGGCCTCGCCACCACGCCTTACGGCCTTTCACTCCTTTGTCTTATGGCCTCCCACGTTTCCCTGCCGCCCACGCCTGCCTCGCGCCTGATGCGCCCGATCCAGGGCTTCATGCAGAACGCTGCAGCTGGCGGCATCGTCCTGCTCGCCTGCGCCGCCATCGCGCTCATCTGGGCAAACTCGCCCTTCGCGGAGTCGTACTTCGATCTCTGGAAGACCTATTTTACCCTCAACATCGGGATCGTCGAGATCAACAAGCCGCTGATCCTCTGGATCAACGACGGCTTGATGGCCATCTTCTTCTTCCTGATCGGCCTGGAGATCAAACGCGAGGTCCTGGCAGGTGAGCTGAAGTCGCCGAAGAAAGCCGCGCTTGCACTCTCGGCCGCGGTTGGCGGCATGGTCGTACCGGCAGGGTTCTACGTGGCCGCCAACTGGGGCGAGCCGACGCTGAGTGGCTGGGGCGTTCCGATGGCCACGGACATCGCGTTCGCGCTCGGCGTGCTCGCGCTGCTCGGCAGCCGCGCCCCGCTCGCGCTCAAGATCTTCCTGACGGCACTCGCCATCGTGGACGACCTCGGTGCCGTGATGGTAATCGCGCTCTTCTACACGGCCGAGTTGAACCTCAACGCGCTCATGCTCGGCTTCGTCTTCTTTGGCGTGATGCTGGCGGTGAACCGCCTCGGCGTCTCCCGCACGGCGGTCTACGTGGTCCTGGCCCTCGCGCTGTGGGTCTGCTTCCTCAAGTCGGGCGTCCATGCGACGATCGGCGGTGTGATGGCCGCCCTCGCGATCCCGGCGACCCGTCGCCTCGACGCGCCAGGCTTCCTGAAGAAGGCGGACTACTACCTCGATGAGATCCGCGAGGACGCCAAGCCCGGCACCCAGCTGATGACGGCTGACCAGCGCGACGCCGTCCACGCGCTCGAGACGATCTCGAAGGCCGCCGACGCGCCGCTGACGCGCTTCGAGCACGCGCTCCACGGCTGGATCGCCTTCTTCGTGATGCCGGTCTTCGCGCTCGCCAACGCGGGCGTCGCGATCCCGAGCGACTTCGGCGCGCTGCTCGCGAGCCCCGTCATGCTCGGCATCGTGCTCGGCCTCGTCGTCGGTAAGCAGCTCGGCGTGTTCGGCTTCGCCTACGCGGCCGTCAAGCTTGGCATTGCGAGTCTACCCTCGGGCGTGACGTGGAAGCAGGTCTACGGCGTGAGCCTCTTGACTGGTATCGGCTTCACGATGTCGATCTTCATCGCGAACCTCGCCTTCGTGGACGCCGCCGACCTCGACGCGGCCAAGCTCGCGATCCTCATCGCCTCGACGATCTCGGGCGTGGCCGGCTACCTCCTTCTCCGCTCGGCGGGCACGGACATCCCAGCCCAGGCCAGCTTCGAGGACGCCTACACGCTGGAGGAGTACTACCCCGACACGAAGGACGGCGAGGCCAAGCACAGCGTGACGGCGTAGCGCTTTCGCTGCGCGGTGTGAACGTGTGCAGGTATGGACGCAGGAACGTGATTCTGTGTCTATACCTGCTTTCATTTCATGCCCATGGCTCGTCCGTCCAAAAAGCGAGGCTACCGATACATCGTCGTCGACGGCATCGATTATGCCTGGAGGCTAAACACCAGTTCTACGCTTGTCGAGGTCGTCCTAGCAGATACACACAACCAAAAGCTGCTGGTCGACATCGGCTCTGGCAAGATCCCTGGCTCGCTTTCCCACACCGATCTACCTCCGCAGTCACAAGCGTGACACCGAGCATGGTAGAGCAGATTGTCCGCTTTGGCTTGGCTACAGGATGGTACCCTGAGTCACAAGGCGAGCCCCTCAAGATCTGATGGCCTCCACGTCCAAATGCAACAGACGACTAATCCGTGCCCAGTCCACTCGGTGGGTTGCTATGGTGTCATCCTGAATTCGTTTCAGGATTTCTGACGACTGAAGTGTTTTGGGGCACCACTGAGATGCTGAAACCGCAGGGTCACGCCAGTAATCGAGTTCAGCATGACAAGGTCGAAACGCGTGCAGCAGGCGTCCACGCCCTCACGCGTCCACACTCCCGTACTTCTTCTCGCCCAGGGCCATCACACAGGCGCGGGCGGCGGCGTAATAACCCTCGCAGCACGGGACGATGCAGCTAGCCCCGCACTCGTCCACACCAAAGACAACGCGTTGCCAAAGACGACGCGTTGGTAGCCGCATGACCGCTCTGTGGTGCCCTGATGCCTGGGCAGGTACAGACGAAAAACCTACCCGCCCAGGCAATTTCTTTTATGCTTCGGCGTTACGGCCCAGTCCTTTCGTATCGCTAGCCTAGGTTGCCATGAAGTTGCTACTGCTTTCGCTCGCCCTGCTCACCCTCAGCCTTGCTGCCTGTGACAGCAGCAGCATGTCGCCATCGGCGGAGGCACAGTCAGAAACCGCATCTGCCCAAGGCTGGTTTGGCCCTGACGAGTTCGAGGCAGTCGTCCAGCAACTTCCGGCGTTTCTAGCGGAAGCGTGCGCTTCGCCGGAACCTGAACTCGCCGAGTTCTGCGAGCAGATTGACGCCTAGCAGGACCGTGCACGGAGGCTTCCCTCACGCGTCCACGCGTCCGTACTGCTTCTCCTCCCAGCGGGCCATCACGCGGGCGCGGACGGCAGCATAGTAGGCCTCGTAGCGCGGGACGATGCGGCTGACCTCGAAGTCCTCGACGGCGCGGCGGCGGGCGTTGGCGCGCATCGTGTCGTAGAGCGCGTCGTTGGCGAGGATCTCACGCGTGGCGGCGGCCATCGCCTTCACGTCGCCGAGGTCGCACAGGAAGCCGGTCTCGCCGTGCACGTTCAGCTCCGGCAGCCCGCCGATGTTGGACGACACCACGGGCACGCCGCAGGCCATCGCTTCGAGCGCGGCCAGCCCGAACGTCTCGCTGCCGGACGGGATCAGGAAGACATCAGCGATCGAGAGGATCTCCTCGACCGGCTCCTGCTTGCCGAGGAAGCGGATTTCGGAATAGACGCCGAGGTCGCGGGCGAGCTGTTCACACGCGGGGCGATCCGGACCGTCGCCCACGAGAAGGAGCTTCACGGCACCGGGCTGTTCGCCATTGATGCCCTCGGTGTAGAGCTTGTGGAAGACCTTCACCACGTCGGTGGCGCGCTTCACCGGGCGGAAGTTCGAGACGTGCACGAGCAGGCGCTCGCCATTGGGGCAGATGGCCTGCTTGAAGTGCTCGCGCGGGAGCCGCTGGAAGCGCTCGGTGTCCACGAAGTTGGGAATGACTTCGATGGGACACTCCATGCAGAAGTGCTCGTGGGTCTCGCGGCGGAGGTAGTCAGAGACCGCCGTGATGCCGTCCGACTCCGAGAGCGAGTAGTCCACGACCGGGAGGTAGGACGGGTCCTGCCCGACGAGCGTGATGTCGGTGCCGTGGAGCGTGGTGACGATGGGCGTGCGGAGGCCTTCGCGCTGGAGGATGTAGCGCGCGAGCACAGCGCTCGTCGCGTGCGGAATCGCGTAGTGGACGTGCAGCAGGTCGAGGCCCTCGTGGCGGACGACGTCGACCATCTTGCTCGTGAGCGAGAGCGCATAGGGCGGGTACTCGAAGAGCGGGTACGAGTTGACGCGGACCTCGTGGTAGAACAGGTTCTCCGTCACGTGCGCGAGGCGCAGCGGCAGGTCGTAGGCGATGAAGTGGACCTGGTGGCCGCGCGCCGCGAGCGCCTTGCCGAGTTCGGTCGCCACGACGCCGGAGCCGCCGTAGGTGGGATAGCAGGTGATCCCGATTTTGAGGGGCGCGGTCGCGGACATGGCGGTGAGAGGCTAGCCGGGGGAAGTGCTGCCCCTCCCAACGTCGAGCACCGGGGGAGGTTGCGCCCGTTCGTCTCACCCTCGTTCTGTGGTGCTTCCTCGGCAACGGTGCTACCTTTGAGGGTCTGCGCGGGCCGTCGATCCGGGCCCGTGTGACACCCAATCCGCAAGCCTCGTCGAGGTTTGACTCAATTTCGAGGCCAGATTCGGGCGTGTACGTGTGCATGCATGAACGTGTGAAGGTGCTCCTCCTCGTTCATTCGTCCATACGTTCACACCTCCACACTCCAACTCTGCCCACGGAGTTGGGGCGACTTCCCCTCGTGCAACCACACACCTCCGTCCTCATGACGCGCCTCCGCTCGCTCCTGCTCGCCTTCGCGCTCCTCGCGACCTCCGCCGCGCTGACCACCCCCAACGCCTCCGCCCAGATCATCCCGCAGTTCGGCATCGCGGGCGGCCTCAACTTCGGCTCCCTCTCCGACGCGGGCTCGCTCGACATCGGCTCCTCGACCGGCTACCACATCGGCCTCTACGCCCAGGTCGGCGTGGCGAGCTTCGCCGTGCGGCCCGGCGTGTTCTACCAGCGCGTCGGCGACCTCGAACTGCCTACCACCCAAGGCGTCGGCGTTCTGGACGAGTTCTCGGTCAGCTACGTCATCGTCCCCATCGACCTGATCTACAAGCCGCTGCCGACGCCGCTCATCAAGCCCTACCTCCTCGCCGGACCGGAATTCCGCATTGCCACGGGTGACCTCGCCGATGCGGCGTTCGGTGATGACGGCTCGCGCTCGTTCACGACGGCGATCAACATTGGCATCGGCGCACAGTTTGGCGCGGTCATTGGTCCGAAGGTGTTCGGCGAACTCCGCTATGCCTTCGACCTGTCGGGCGTCTCCGAGGGCGACGACTCGGTGAAGGTGAACGTGGTGATGCTGCGCGTCGGCCTCGGTATCTAGCATAACAGCATCTAGCATATCAGCATCTACTAGTGCGCCTGTCCCGCTGACCTCCTCGTCTGATTCTTGTCTCTATGCGTCGTCTTCCTCACGCGACTCGGCCCGTGGCGTCCGTGTTCGGCCTCCTGCTTGCCTTCGTGCTGCTCGGGCCTGACGCTGCGGCGCAGTTCCGCGTCGGCATCGTGGGCGGCGTCAACGCGAGCGCCTTCGACGCGACCGCCGGGGCCGACATCGACGGTGCAGCGGGTGCTCACGTCGGCGTCTTCGTGGACGTGGGCGACGCGCCCATCGCGCTGCGCGTGGGGGCGACCTACGTCTCGGCGGGCACGATCGCGGCGGTGCCGCTCCAGACGGAGATCCGCCCCGACCCGCGCCAGCCCAACCTCGCCGTCGTGATCGGCGACACGCTCGCCAGCGGCTTCGACGTGACGTTCCTGGCGCTGCCCATCGAGCTGCACTACCGCTTCGACGCGCCACGTGTGGAGCCGTACGCCGCCATCGGGCCAGAGCTGCGCATCCCGCTCGGCGACCAGGGGGCCGACATCGAAGACGCGGTCCTCGGCACAGCCGTCGCGTTCAGCGTGGCCGGCGGCGTGCTCTTCCCGCTCGGCCCCCGCTCGCAGGTCTTCGGCGAGATCCGCTACGTCGCCGACGTGTCTGGCTTCACCGACGAGGCGCGCATCGACCCGGATGGGCCCGCCGGGCCGTTCTCGGAGGTCACGGTCGAGTCCTACCAGATCAACCTGTTCAGCCTACGCGTCGGCCTTCTGTTCTGACGTCGGCCTGTGGCGAACGGGACGGTATGATACCATCTCCGGGAGCTTAGTTGCGAGAGCAGGGTGCACGCACCCCCGCTCACCTGCCCCCACACCTCCATGCCCG
>JBCBNX010000030.1:549-33904 GCA_039821555.1 Bacteroidota bacterium | reverse complement strand
ACCCAGAAGGACGCCGAGGGGACCATCATCCACATTGTGGACAAGCTTCCGCAGGATGTGGACGCGCCCGTCGCGGCTACGTGATCCGCCGCATCCTCCGCCGCGCGGTGCGCTACGGCTACCAGTCGCTCGGCCTCAAGGAGCCGTTCCTGCACCGGCTCATGGGCCCGCTCGTCGCCGAGATGGGCGACGCCTTCCCCGAACTCCGCGCCCAGCAGGACTACATCGAGCGCGTCACCAAGGCCGAGGAGGAGAGCTTCCTGCGGACACTGGCGGACGGGATCGAAATAGTTGAGTTGGTTACTTCCAAATTAGAAGGCCTCATTGATGCTGAAAGCCGCATGAGAGGCTTTCTGGAGAAGGTGAACTCTCAGGTGTTGGAATCACTCGGTCTTCCTGAGCCTGGAAACGTACCTGGTGTGATTAGCAGAGCACATCAGCTTGAGAAAGCAGCAGCTCAGAGACTTGAGGATAGTGAAGGCGGAGAAGCAGAAGAGGATTGGGCTGTAGTAGCTGCTGAGGTATCACGCCTAGTTGGATACATCGATACATCAATGAGGTATGGGCTTCTCGACCTTTTGCTCAAGGCGTACAGTGATTCGGAAACCATAGAAGAGACCCTCTCGGAATTTAGAGAGAAGGCTGACGGTCGTGTGTTTCCTGGCGAGATCGCCTTCCTCCTCTCGGATACCTACGGCTTCCCCGTGGACCTCACGGCGCTGATGGCGCGCGAGGAGGGGCTGACCGTCGACATGGCACGTTTCGAGGCGTTGCTGGAAGAGCAGCGCGCACGAGGGCGGGCCGACCGTACCTCCATCGACCAGAGCCAGGTCGATACGTGGGCACCGACCGCCTTTGCCGAGGCGAACGGCGAGGCGATTGAGTTCGTCGGCTACGATTCGCTGGCTGTAAACGACGCGCGCATCCTCAAGACGCGCTCGGTGCGGCCCTCTTCCGGCGAGGACGAGAACGCCGCGCCGCGTCACGAGGTCGTCCTGAACAAAACGCCGTTCTACGCCGAGTCCGGCGGGCAGGTCGGCGACACCGGCACGCTCACCGTCGGCGGCGAAACGGTCGCCGTGCTCGACACCCAGAAGGACGCCGAGGGGACCATCATCCACATTGTGGACAAGCTTCCGCAGGATGTGGACGCGCCCGTCGCGGCGCAGGTCGACGCCAGCACGCGCGGGCAAACGGAGCGGCACCACACGGCAACGCACCTCCTCCACGCGGCGCTGCGCGAGATCCTCGGGCCGCACGTCCAGCAGAAAGGCTCGCTCGTCGCGCCCGACCGGCTGCGCTTCGACTTCAGCCACTACGAGCGCGTCGCGCCGGACGAACTCGCGGAGATCGAGCGGCGCATCAACGACCTCGTGCAGCAGAACATCCCGCTGGAAGAAGAACGCGCCGTGCCCATCGAGGAGGCCAAGGCGCGCGGCGCGATGGCGCTCTTCGGCGAGAAGTACGGCGACACCGTCCGCGTCATCACCTTTGATTCGGACATCTCGGTTGAGCTCTGCGGCGGGACGCACGTGGACGCGACCGGGGCCATCGGCCTGGTCACGCTCACGAGCGAGGGCAGCGTCGCGTCGGGCGTCCGGCGCGTCGAGGCCGTCGCGGGGGCCGCGGCGCTCGACTTCCTCGCCGCGCAGGCTGCCACCCTCGACGCCGTGCGGGGGCAGTTCAAGACGCTCAACCGGCCCGTCGAAGAGGCCGTCGCCGACCTCGTGCAGCAGACAAAGGACCAAGAAAAAGAAATCGCCGCGCTCAAGGGCCAGCTTGCCGCCAGCGGCGTGGACGACCTCCTCAAAGACGCCACCGACGTCGACGGCGTGCAACTCGTACGTGGCACCATCGACGGGGCCGACGCCAAGACGCTCCAGGACCTCGCCGCCGACCTCCGCGAGCGGCTAAGCGAGAACGCGGTCGTCGTGCTCGGCTCCGCCGATCTCGGCGCGGGCAAGGCCATGCTCGTCTGCGCCGTCACGGACGACCTGACGAAGCGCGGCGTGCAGGCGGGTAAGCTCGTCGGGCTGCTTGCGAAGCGCGTCGGCGGCGGTGGCGGCGGACGCCCCACGCTTGCCACGGCGGGCGGTCGTCAGCCCGAACACCTCGACGCCGCGCTCGGCGAGGCGGAGGCGCTGCTCCGCGACGCGCTGAGCTAACCCGTAGCTGCGGCCCGCGACCCGCCACAAAAAAGCACGGCTCGGAGCACAGTGGTCCGAGCCGTGCCCACCCTATCGTCGGTTCGTGGGCCCCCTGGTGGGTGCACCTGAGCCGATGGTAAGCCATGCCCGCAGCGGCGACGCGCATGGCCGTGACAACGCGACGCCGGTCGGTGTCGTGGTCGTGCCCTCGGAAGAGCGCCACAGCACACTACAGGTGGCCTGGTGTGGCTGTCCCAATCCAGTTGGTTTGTCGCGACTGGGACGGCCTAGAGCGATTGCACTAGCGCGGCGGTAGCGCGCAAGTGCGCTGGAGAGCAGCACGGGAGGAGCCTACCGAAAGCACGGTCTGCTGCACGAAGCTGAAGCCTTGCCCCAGAGCCCTTGACCCAGAGCCCTCGGCTCCGCAGCCATCCACGCGCTCCAGGGATGCCTGAACAGGCCAATTCGTTCGGCATGGGGCTTGCGACGGAGTGTGGCACCTCGTCCATGTCCACCCCCATGCCCGCTCATCTTGACCGTGCGGCCACGCCGTCGCATCCCATCGTTCGATTCTACCAGGTGGCGACCCTCGTCGCGGCCATCGGCATTCCCCTCTTCTACTGGTTCGAGGGCGACCTCGCTGCGGACGGGCCGCTGAACCTCGCGAGCCGCCTCCTCATCAGCGCGGTGTGCCTGGCGATCTGTGTCGGCCTGCAAACCGGCCGCTGGGCGCGGGTCCACGCGCACCGGCTGGGGGCAGCGCTCGCCTGGGCCTTGAGCATCTGGTACGCGTGGCTGCTGAGCCACTCAGGGTTCGCTCCCCACCTGATCGTGGGCACGTTCGTGCTCCTCATCGGCCAGGTGGTGCTGTTTCGCGTCCCGCGCACGTTTGGATATTTCGCGGTGATCACGACAGCCCTCTACTCGACGATGGCGTTCGTGTCGCCAGGGTCCAGCGTGGTGCCGCCCGCCTACTTCGCGGCGAGCGTGGCGACGACATGCCTCGTGTTCTTCGTGCTGCTCACGTTCTGGTCGAGCATGGAGGCCAACCTCGTCGCGGCGCGGGAATCGGCGGAGCGCAACCAGGTAGCCGCCGACGAGGCACGCACGCGGACCGAGGTGGCGCTCGCCAACACCGAGCAGGCCCGCCAGGATGCCGAGGAGGCGCAGGCCGCCGCCGAGCGAGCGCGCGAGGAAGCAGAAGCAGCGCGCCACGAAGCGGAGAGCGCACGTCAGGAGGCCGAGGCGTCCCAGGCCGAGGCGGAAGCGTCCCAAGCCGAAGCTGAGGCCGCCCGCGAGGAGGCGCTCCAGGCCGCCCGCGCCAAGAGCGACTTCCTCGCCACGATGAGCCACGAGATCCGCACGCCCATGAACGGCGTCATCGGCATGACGGGCCTGCTGCTCGACACGCCGCTCGACGAGGAGCAGCAGGAGTTCGTCGAGACGATCCGCGTCTCCGGTGACGCACTGCTGACGATCATCAACGACATCCTCGACTTCTCGAAGATCGAGGCGGGCAAGGTCGAGGTGGAGCACTACCCCTTCGAGGTGCGCACGGTCGCCGAGGAGGCGCTCGACCTCGTGGCACCGCAGGCGGCGAAGAAGGGCATCGAACTCGCGCTGCGGATGGACCGCGACGTCCCGAAGGCCGTCGAGGGCGACGTGACGCGTGTGCGGCAGGTGCTCGTCAACTTCCTCTCGAACGCGGTCAAGTTCACGCACGAGGGCGAGGTCGTCGTCCACGTCGCCGTGGCGGACCCGGCCTCGGACAACCACCAGGGCCTGGCGTTCAGCGTCGCCGACACCGGCATCGGCATCCCGCCCGACCGGCAAGCCGCGCTCTTCGAGGCGTTCACCCAAGCCGACACCTCCACGACGCGCCGCTACGGTGGGACCGGCCTCGGCCTCGCCATCTGCAAGCGTCTGGTTGAGCTGATGGGCGGGACCATCGCCGTCACCAGCGCGCCCGGTGAAGGCTCGACCTTCCGCTTCACCGTCGACGTGCTGGCCGTAGCGCCGCCGCCGGTCACTCAACCTGTGCCGGACTTGCTCGACCGGCTCGTGCTCATCGTGGACGACAACGCTACCAACCGGGCCATCGCGGCCGGACAGGCGCGCCGCTGGGGGATGCAGGCCACGACTGCCGCCTCCGCCGAGGAGGCGCTGGCCCTGTTCGATGAGGGGGCCGAGTTCGACGTGGCCGTGCTTGACATGCACATGCCCGGGATGGACGGGATCGAGCTGGCCGAAGTGCTGCGCGCACGCCCCGCCGCCGCGCGCATGCCGCTGGTGCTGCTCTCGTCCGTCGGCACAGAGTACGCCAGCCGCGACGTCTTTGCGGTGTCGCTCAACAAGCCGGTGCACCTCGACCGTTTCCGTCGGGCGCTCGCCCTCGCGCTCGGCGAGGTCGCCGACCGGCCGCGCGCCTCGGCGGTCGCCACCTGGAAGGCGGCGTCGGCCTTGCAGCATGGGGCAGCGGGGCTGCGCGTGCTCGTGGCCGAGGACAACGCCACCAACCAGCGCGTGGCCGTGCAGATGCTCGGTAAGCTCGGCATCCGCGCCGATACGGTCGCCAACGGCGAGGAGGCCGTCCGTGCCGTGCAGAGCGTGCCCTACGACGTCGTGCTGATGGACGTGCAGATGCCCGTCCTGGATGGCCTTGCCGCGACCCGGCAGATCCGTGCCGGAGCGCCTACGAGCGCACAGCCGACCATCATCGCGGTGACGGCCAACGCGCAGGAGGGACACCGCGACCAATGCCTGGCCGCCGGGATGGATGCGTACCTCGCCAAGCCCATCCGCCGCACCGAACTGGAAGACGTGCTACTCAAGCTCGCGGAGCAGGTGGCCTGACCAGACGCGGAGCGCTAGATGCTGGGTGCCCGACGCTGGAAAGAAGCGAGCGACGGCGTATGCTTCGGGACACACCCCGTCCCAGCCCCACACTCGTCCTCGCCATGTCAGACTCTTCGCCTGTCTTCACCTCTGGCTCGGCGCGTACGGTGCTCCGCCTCGAAGGCGCGCTCGTGCTCGTGGCCTGCGTCTGGATCTACAGCGGCCTCAACCAGGGCTGGATGCTGTTCCTGATCCTGTTCCTCGCGCCCGACCTCTCAGCGCTGGGCTACATCGCGGGTAGGCGTACCGGCGCAGCGGCCTACAACACGCTGCACACCTACCTCGGCCCGCTCGCGCTGGGGATCGTCGGCGGTGTACTCGCGATGGACATCGTGGTGGGCATCGCGCTCATCTGGGGGGCGCACATCGGCTTTGACCGGGCGCTCGGCTACGGCCTCAAGCTGCCGAAGGGCTTCCGGGACACGCACCTCGGCCGCATCGGGCGCGGATAAGCGTGTGCATGCTGTGAACGCGGAGCAAGCGGGGCGGCTCGTCGTGCCACGACGGCCGCTGCCTGTTTCGCTGTTCGCCCAGCCCCGATGAATTCCAAGTTCCTCCTCGTCGTCCTATTCGTTGCCATCGTGGGCACGACGTGGCTGCTCGTGCGGCTAGTGAGCCTGCCGCCGATGGGCGACGCCCTGGCCGTCCGCGACACGTCGGCGGTGGCGGACCGCAAGGCGGTGGTCAACCCGTTTGCCCCGCAGGCGACCGACGGGGTGCCGGACAGCACCATGACGAGCGGTGCCGTAGCGGATAGCATCGCGCTCGTTCCGGCAGAGGCAGACAGCACGGCACGCGAGGCGGCACCGGACGAGGCGCGTCCGTAGTTTCTCGGCCTCGTTCCTCTCGTCGCCCTGCCGACCCTGCACCGCCGACCTCGCATCGCTGCCCCGCTGATGGCTCTCGCTCCCACTCCGGTTCACGCCGCTTCGGTCTACGACCGCCTGCTCGCCGCCCGCGACACCCACGGGGCGGGCTTCGTCGTTCTCGTCGACCCGGACAAGCTCGCGCCGGAGGACGCGCCTGGCTTCGTGGAGCGCTGCGTGGAGGCGGGCGTAGACGCGCTCTTCCTCGGCGGCAGCCTCATGCACCAGGGCGAGCTGGAGCGCTACGTCGAGATTCTGCGCGCGGCGTCCGACCTCCCGGTGATCGGCTTTCCCGGCTCGCTCAGTCAGATCACGCCCAACCTCAACGCGATCCTCTATCTGTCGGTGGTGAGCGGGCGCAACCCGGAATACCTCATCGGGCAGCACGTCCACGCCGCGCCGATGCTCAAGCGCTGCGGTCTGGAGACGATCTCGACAGGCTACATGCTCATCGAGAGCGGACGCATGACGACGGCGACCTATATGAGCGGCTCGCCGCCGATCCCGCGCCACAAGCCCGAGATCGCCGCCGCGACCGGCCTCGCCGCCGAGATGATGGGCATGAAGCTGCTCTTCACCGACGCGGGCAGCGGCGCTGAGCACGCCGTCTCGGAAGAAATGGTCTACGCCATCACCAAGACCTGCTCAATCCCGCTCGTCGTCGGCGGTGGCCTGCGCGCGCCGGAGGGCGTAGCCCGGCGCGTGGCCGCGGGTGCCAGCTTCGTGGTCGTCGGCAACGCGATCGAGCAGCGCGCGGGCGACGGGTCGTTTATGGCCGAGCTCGCCGCCGCGGCCCACAGCGTCCACGCGCTCGCCCGCTAGCGGTGCAAGTGCCTGCACGCCAGCTCAAGGCGTTCAGCTGCCGTTCTGGATACTAGCGAGCAGGGCCCGTCCTCCGCCGTGGCTGGGCTCGATGGCGAGGAGGGCCTGGACCGTCGTCTGGGCGTCGTCCATGCGGCCTTCGAGCGCATAGGCCCCGCTGAGGTTGTAGAGCACCTGCGTGTTCTCGGGCGCGAGGTCGCGCGCCCGCTCCAGCAGCGCAATGGCGTCGGCCCGCGCGCCACGCTGGAGCTTCAGCGCACCGATCAGTCCGAGGATACCGGCGTTGTTCGGGGCCCGTTCGAGCGCGGCCTCGTAGAAGGCCTCGGCCTGCTGAAAGCGCCCTTCGTCACCGGTAGCCTTGGCCGCCTCCACGAGCACGTTGCCCGCATCCACGAGGGGGCCTGCAAGGTGGGGTAGCTCCTGGATGATGGCAAACCGCGTGCGGAGCGCCTCGGTGATGAGGCCCTGCTCGGCGTAGTGGGTCGCGAGGGCGTCGGTCGCGCCGCGCCACGAGGTCTTGTTGTGATAGAGGTCCACCGCGATCTGCTCAGGCACCGAGCGCGCGTGCAGCGTGTCGAGAACGGCCACGCGCGGGGCCTCGCCGGGGCGGAACGGCCAGCCGCTCATGAGCTGGGCGACGCGGAAGACGCCCGCAAGCGAGTCGACGGGCGTGTAGAGCCGCTCCGTACGCGCGAGGTAGGTGGGCACGGCCTGGCTCCAGTCGCCAAACAGGTCGGCTTCCTGTAGCGCGGCGTAGAAGGCGTCGGCGATGAGGAAGTAGCCGTCGAGGGTGGGGTGGAGGTGCTCCATCATCGCCGCGCTGCCGATGAGGCTGTCGGGCGACGCCGCCCGGACCCGCGCCTCGCTCTCGACGAGCGTCGCGCCGTGCTCGGCCGCCAGTTCCTCGATGATCGCGTTGGTGGCGTCCGGCGCGCGGAAGCGGAGGGCGTCCCGCTCCCGGGCCGCGATGAAGGCCGCGCGGGCAGCCTCGGTCTGGCCATCGGCAAGCAGCGCTTGGCCGAGGAAGTAGAACCCGTCGGCCGCGAGCGCATCGGTCGTCGTGGCCTCCTCCAACTGGCGGAGCGCGGTGGCCGTGTCGCCCCGGCGCAACGCCTGCACACCGGAGGTGACGAGGGCTTCCCAGGCGTCCTCGTCCGTGTCCGCCTCGAACGCGTTGAGGAAAGGCCGGTGGTCCCGCTCGTTCGAGGCTACCGTGCCGATGAAGACAGGCACGCCTGCCGCCTCATACGTCGCCAGCAGCCGCGCCAGGTTGGAGCGGAATTGCCGCAGGCCGGCGTCGTAGACCTCGGAGCCGAGGGGCACGCGCTGCTCGCCGACCATCCGCGCCATGAGCGTGTTCGAGGGCGGCCCGTCCGCAGCGTCTCCTGCCCGCGCCCTCGCCAGCGCCGCCAACGCGCCGCGCATGGCCTGCACGAGGCGGAGGTTCTGGAGCGACAGGTAGGACCGTACGAGCCACGGCGTGCGCCCGAGCGTCTCCGCCGAGGCGGCCCCGAGCGCGCCGTAGTACTCGTTGTGCCCCGCGTAGATCAGCACCGCGTCGGGGGCGTGGACGAGGATCTCGTCGGTGAGGTCGAGCAGCGTGTAGGAGTTCACGGCCGACATCGCCGTGTTGACGACCTCTACGGTGCGGTCGGGGAAGGTCTGCTGGAGGCGCTGTTCGAGCATGCGCGGGAACGCGCCGCCGTAGTAGAACGGGTAGCCTGCGGCGCTGGACCCGCCCTGCACGAAGACGCGAAGGCCGTCCTCCGGCTTCTCAGCCAGGAACACGTCCGCTGGGCTGTTGGGGACGTTGGCCTGGTTGGCGAAGTAGCGCCGGGCGACCTCACGGTTCTGGACGAGGTAGGCGCTCCCCGTTCCGTCCGTGCCTGCTTCGCCAGCGTCGGCGGGGAGGAAGAGGGGGTGGTCTTCGCCGAAGCCTGCGAGGCGCAAGCCGCCCTCCACGAGTGCGAAGAACACGAGAGGCACGAGCAGCATCGCCGCCGTGAAGGCGCGTCGTTTCCCCCGCGAAAGGGAAGACGGGGAAGACGGGGGAGTCGGAGCAGCCATGAGGGCGTGGTGGCAGGCAGGAGCGAGGCTAGAAAATACAAGGACTAGCGGTGAAGCCGTGTGATTTTGAGCAGAGGTAGGAAAATCATGAAAGCGCTTACGTTGTGGTGATTTACGCCGATCAGTCGTTACGACAAGCGACCAGAGGTGCGTGAAAAAGCGCTTCGATGCAGGGGCAGCTTCGGTAGGAGCACGCCTGCTGGCTTGACGGATTGGGGAAAACCCCCTATCATTGCGAAGAAATTGAAAGCGCTTACGCGCGCGCTGTCTCCCCCTCCAAACGTCTGCATCGCCGCCCGTTGAGCGTCACCATCTACGACATTGCCGACCGGGCTGGCGTCTCGATCGCCACCGTCTCGCGTGTCCTGAACCGGCACCCGCGGGTGTCCCAGAAGACTCGGGAACGCGTCTTCGCGGTGGCCGATGAGCTCGGCTACCAGCCCCACGTCTCGGCACGCTCACTGGCGCGCCAGAACACGCAGTTGGTGGCCGCGGTCGTGCCGATGATGACATCCTACTTCTTCATGGAGGTCATCCGCGGCATCCAGGACCGGCTCGCGTCGAGCGAGTACGACCTCTTGGTCTACGCGTCCCGGTCGATGGAGGCCGTGGGCGACCAGATCGGCCGCGCTGCCCAGAAAGGCCGCGCCGACGGGGTGCTGATCTGCTCGACGCCGATCACCGAGGCGCAGGTGCGGCATCTAAGCGCCGCTGACGTGCCGAGCGTCCTCGTCGATGCGTTTCACGTGGGGCTCGACTCGGTGTCGGTGGACAACTGCCGGGGCGGCTACGTCGCCACCAAGCATCTGATCAGCCAAGGGTACCACCGCATCGGGCTCATCATGGCCAACCCGCACTCGGTCCCGGCGCGCGACCGCCGCGAGGGCTACGAGGCTGCGCTCGCCGAGGCCGGGATCGACCTCAACCCAGCTCTCATCCGCGCGAGCGCCGACGACCAGACCATGCACGGCTACACCCGCGAGGCGGGCTACGTGGCCATGAACGAACTCTTGGCCCTGCCCGAGCCGCCCGACGCCATCTTCGCCGCGAGCGACGTGCAGGCGCTTGGGGCGCTCAAGGCACTGCGCCAGGCCGACCTGCATACCCCGGACGACCTCGCCGTCTGTGGCTTCGACGACATCCGCACGAGCGCCTACGTCGGCCTGACGACCGTGCGCCAGCCGATGTACGAGATGGGCAAGCTCGCCGTCGAGAAGCTGCTGCGCCGCCTTGAACAGCCGAGCCTGCCGCCGAGCCACACCTCCTTCGCCCCACGCCTCATCGAACGCGAGACGACTGCCTGATGCGCCTGCTTCGCCTTCCTGCGATGTGTCTCACCGCCGGGCTGCTGCTCGGGGGCGGGTGGCTGTCCGGCTGCGAAGACGTGCCTGAGGAGAAGGACGCCGTAGCGCACGTCGAAAACGTGGCGATCACGGCCGATGCGCTCTCGGACGCCTACGCCTCCTTCGCGATGCAGGCAGGCCTCCCGGAGGACGACGCGCGGATGCGCGAGGATGTGCTCGGGAGCCTCATCAACCGCCAACTCGTGATCCAGGCAGCGTGGGACGCCGGTGTCCGGCAGTCGCCCGACTACCAGGAGGAGCTCGCGCGCGTCCGCAAGCAGGCCTCCATCGACCACTACACCGCGCGGGTGCTCTACGACACGCTGCGGGTCCGCGAGGCCGACCTCCGGCGGGTGTTCTTGCAGTCCAACACGACCTATGAGGCGCGGCACCTCTATGCGCCGTCGTTCGAAGCGGCCGAAGCGCTCCGCGCGCGGCTCCTCGCCGGGGAGGCCTTCGAGGCGCTCGCCCGCGAGGTTTTCGCCGATCCCACGCTCGCCGAAAACGGCGGCTACGTCGGCGAGTTCGGCCACGACGACATGGACGCGGCGTTCGAATACGCCGCCTTCACGCTGCCCGTCGGTGAGATCTCCGAGCCCGTGCAGACGGCCCTCGGCTATTCGATTATCCGCGTCGAGAACCGCGCCACGGTGCCGCTCCTGACGGAGACGCAGTTCGCGGAGAAGCGGGCCACCCTGGAGCGCTACGAACGCAAGCGCCTCCGCGTGGAGGTGCGCTACCGCCACAGCCGTGCCGTGCGCGACGCGCTCGACATCGAGGTGGCTCCGGGGCCGCTCGCGGACCTCGCCGCACTCGCATCAGGGGAGGGCGGCGAGGCGCCCAGTGACACGGATGCCTGGCAGTCCACCCCCATCGTCACGTTCGACTCGCCGACGACGGGCACGCAGACGTGGACCGTTGCCGACGTGGAACGCCTTGCGGCGCAGGCCTCCGAGCGGCAGCTCTCGGCCGTGCGCGACGACCGGTCGCTCCAGACGTTCATCGAGGGACTCGTGGTGCGCGAAGAGCTCGCGGCCCGCGCGGCCGAGGCCGGCCTGGACGAGGGCGACCGATTCGATGCCGTCGTCGCGAAGCGCATTGGCGACTGGGTCTTTGCCCAGACCGAACAGCGCATGCGCGAGACGGCCTCGCCGCCCGTCGACTCCCTCCGCGCCTACTTCGACGAGTACGCCTCGTACTACACGATGCCTGCACGCGTGCCCGTGCAGGAGATCCTGGTCGCCTCCAACCGCGAGGCGCAGGAACTCCGCGCGCGCATCAACGCGGGCGAGGACTTCGGCGCGCTGGCCCGCGACTATTCGCAGCGCCCCGGGGCCGACCTCGGAGGCGGCGATCTCGGGCTGCTCTCGCGCGGCGACCTCGGCGTCCTCGGCGACCCGGTGTTCGAGGCCGCGCCTGGCGCGCTCGTCGGGCCGCTCGAAGTGGCTGGCAGCTACGTGCTCCTGCGCCGCGGCGCCCTCCAGCCCCCGCGCCCAATGACCTTCGCCGAGGCCCGCCCCCAGATCGCTGGGCGCCTCGACGCCGAATACGCCCAGCGCTGGCTCGGGCGCTACCTCGAGGACCTCCGCAGCCGCTACGACGTCCGCATCCACACCGACGCCGTCGCCCGCGTCCGTCTCTTCTCCTAGCCGCCTTCCGCTCGACCCCACTCGGCCAACCCTGCCGATCTTGCCCATGACTCGTTTCTACGCCCTTCCGCTCCGGTGCTGCGCAGCCCTCGCGCTGCTGCTGATCGCGGCGCCGCTCGCCTTCGCGCAGACGACCGGCAAGATCGCCGGTAGCGTCACCGACTTTGCCACGGGCGAGCCGCTCCCCGGCGTCAACGTGGTCATCGAAGGCACTACCGTCGGGGCCTCGACCGACTTCGACGGCGAGTTCGTCATCATCGGCGTACGGCCCGGCTCCTACACGCTCGTGGCGTCGTACATCGGCTTCGCGCAGAAGTCGATCACCGGTGTGCGGGTGAACGTGGACCTCACCACCACGGTCGACTTCGAACTCCGCGAGGAGGCGTTCGAGGGCCAGGAGGTCGTCGTGACGGCCGACCGCGACCTCGTCCGGCGCGACCTCACCTCGTCCGAGTTCCGCGTCACGAGCGACCAGATCGAGAACCTGCCGGTGCAGGAAGTCGGCGACATCCTCAGCGCGCAGGCGGGCGTGACCACCTCCGGCGGCGGCATCCACATCCGCGGCGGGCGCTCCAAAGAAATCGCCTACTTCGTGGACGGCGTCCGCGTCTCCGACGCCTACGACGGCTCCGTCTCGGTCCAGATCGAGAACGACGGCATCGAGGAGCTGCAGATCATCGCGGGCACGTTCAACGCCGAGTATGGCCAGGCGATGAGCGGCATCATCAACGTGGTCACCAAAGACCCCGCCAACGAGTTCAGCGGCAACATCGACGTGTTCTCTGGCACCTACGCCGTGGCCGGAAGCGGCGGCGAGGACCTGCTTCGCGGTGCCAATGAGGGGGACTACGAGACGCGCAACGACATCCGCTACTTCGGCGTCGATCCGTACTCGTACCTCGAGGTCAACCCGGCGCAGTACTACCAGCTCCAGGGCTCGCTCACCGGCCCCGTCGTGCCCGACCTGCTCGGATTCTACGTCCTCGGGCGCTACTTCAAGAACGACGGCTGGCTCTACGGCGCGCAGGTGTTCAACCCCGACGGCACGCCGGGCGACTCCGCGCTCGTGTCGATGAACCAGTTCGAGAAGCTCAGCGGCCAGGCCACGCTCAAGTCGCGCCTCGGCAACGGCATGAGCCTGAGCCTGACGGCGCTGGGCTCCTACTCGACGGGCACGGACCTCGGCGACCGCTACACCAGCTTCCGCCAGAACCCCTCGGGCCTCGCCGACTTCTTCGAGACGGGCTACAACGTCAACCTCCAGTTCCAGCACACCGTCACGGCGAAGCTGTTCTACACGGTCAACCTCGCCACCGCGTTCAAGCAGTTCGAGCGCTTCGCCTTCGAGGACCCGCTCGACGAGCGCTACTGGACGCCGTTCGCCGTGACGACGCCGGACTCGCTCAACGGCTCGCTCCTGATCCAGGGCCCCACCCGCTTCCTGCGGGGCGGCTACGACCTCGGCCGGTTTGAGCGCTCGACGGCCTCCTACACGATCAAGAGCGACCTGACCACCCAGCTGTTCAAGAACCACCTTGTCAAGGCGGGCGTGGAGCTTCGCCTCGACGACCTCTTCCTCCAGGGCTTCGGGCTCACCGAGGACGAGAGCACCGAGAACATCCCCAACGACCTCCGTATCCCGGACGAGACGTCGAACAACTTCCAGCGCTTCGACGGGGTGAACCCGCTCAGCTTCAGCGCCTACGTCCAGGACAAGATCGAGTACGAGAACTTCATCGTGAACGCGGGCATCCGCTTCGACTACTTCGACTCGAACGGGCAGACGCCCGCGGACGAGGCCGACCCGAACATCTTCAACCCGTTCCGGCTCACCAACCGCTTCCGCGACCTCGACGGCGACGGCGTGATCTCGGCGGAGGAGGAAGTCGATGGCAACCGCCTCACCGTGGAGGACCGCGAGGCATTCTGGTTCGACGACGCGGAGGCCAAGATCCAGATATCGCCGCGCCTCGGCGTGGCCTACCCGATCACGGCCGACGGCGTGATCCACTTCTCCTACGGCCACTTCCTCCAGGTCCCGACGTTCGAGTTTCTGTTCAACAACCCGGGCTACCGCGTCGGCACGACTTCGGGCACCTACGGGCCGTTCGGCAACGCCAACATCGACCCGCAGAAGACGATCATGTACGAGATCGGCCTCCAGCAGGGTTTCGGCGACGACTACCTGCTCGACGTGACAGGCTTCTACCGCGACGTGCGCGACTGGGTCTCGGTCAGCGAGCCCATCGAGACGGTCCTGCCGGGCGTGCAGTACCTCGTCTTCACCAACCTCGACTACTCCAACGTTCGCGGCATCACCGTCGCGCTCTCGAAGCGCTTCAGCCAGGGCTTCTCCTTCGACGTGGACTACACCTTCCAGATTGCGGAAGGCTCGAACTCCGACCCGGAGGAAGCCACGGCCGCGCGCCAGGGCACGGACGCCCCGCGCCTGCAGCTCATCCCGCTGGGGTGGGACCAGCGCCACACGTTCAACGCCAGCCTTTACTTCGGCGGCAACGGATGGGGGGCCTCGACGCTGCTGCGCTACGGGGCGGGCTACCCGTACTCCCCGGCCCCGCGTGAGGACCGCATCCTCCCGACGTTCCCGGCCAACTCGGAGCGCCGCCCGGCGACGTTCAACGCCGACCTCTACGCCTTCTACGACCTTCCCATGCCGGTGGTCACGCCGCGCATCTTCTTGCAGGTCTTCAACCTGCTCGACACGCGCAACGCCAACGCCGTCTTCGGCGACACCGGCCAGCCCGACGTGACGCTGCGCGGGCCGGCCATCGGCTCGACCGACGCGGGCTTCTTCACCCGCCCGGACTTCTACAGTGAGCCGCGTCGCTTCCACCTCGGCCTCCAGCTCAGCTTCTAGCTACGGCACGCCTAGCTACGGCATGCCGCCCCTTGCTGCTCCGTCTCTGATGACTTCGATGACCCCAGCCGTGACTGTTCCCTTCCGTACCCTGCGTCTTGCCGCCCTGGCAGCGCTTGCGCTCCTGCTCGCAGCGCCCGCTTGGGCCCAAGGGCAGATCGACCGCAACCACGTCCCCTCGGACGCCCGCGTTGACCTGTTCGAGCGCCGCAACACCGACATCGACGGCAACCGCCTGCGCACGACCATCTTCAACTTTGGTCAGACCGGTCGCACGAGCGCCCAGGCCCCCGACGAGATCCCGTACGAGTGGCCCAAAAACACCCGGCGTACCTACATCGCGCTGACGGGCCTCTTCACAGGAGCAGAGCTGCCCGACGACGACGACGACGACAGCAACCCGGAGTACATCGTCAACGTCCCGAACTACCGCGAGAACCTCGACGACCCGAACCAGGCCTGGACGTGGGCCCCGGTCGATGGGTACACGAACCCCGCAAGCGAGGACCTGGGCATCCCGCGGAGCGACCGCCCGGAGACGTGGCCGTCGTTCTGGCCGAACCGCCTCGAAGACCCGACCGATCCGGGCTGGGCCGGGTCCTGGAATGGCTTCTTCGGACGCGATGTCTTCAACGCCGACCAGGAGATCTACTACGTGATGGGGGACGACCAGTACCCTGGGCGTGGCGTGCGGTACTTCCCCGATTCGACGGACTTGACGCGGCGCGGCCTCGGCCTCGTCGTCGAGACGCGCGTGCTCGCCTGGAGCCAGGTGCTCATCCAGGACGCCATCTTCATCCTCCACTCCGTCAAAAACGACGGCACCGAAGACCTCTCGACCGTCGGCGTGACGCTCTGGCTGGCTGACTTCGTTGGCGGCTCCCAGGACGCGGACGACGACCGGCCCTTCTTCGACCTGCTCCTCGACACCGCGTTCATGGCGGACGCGGACGGACGGTCCACCACCGAAGGGTTTGCGAACGCCGAAGTGGCCGCCGGTATCGCGTTCTTCCTCGAAAGCCCCGGCAACGCCGTGGACCGCATCGACAACGACGGCGACGGCACCACCGGCGACGATGTCGCGCAGATCAACGGCTACGGGGTGTCCATCGGCGAGCCCGGCAGCCCGATCATCACGGCGGACTTCCTCGCGGGCGAGGGCGACCAGACCGGAGGGTCTGGCGAGCGCCTCCGCTTCGACGGCATCGACAACAACGGCAACGGCGTCGTGGACGAAGACTCCTCGTACGCCGCATTCGGGACGCAGGTCGGCGTCGGCTACGCGGACTACATCGACAACGACGGCGACGGCGAGGTGGACAGCCCCGTCGTCACCCAGGAGATGATCGACGAGGCCGCGGGCGACCGCTGGAACCGCTGGCCTGCCCTCGCAGAGCCCTACGACGGCTCGCCAGTGCACCTCGTCGGCGTCGGGCCGGAAGACCTCGGCCTGCCCTACCGGGACGGCATCGACAACGACGGGGACGGCCTGGAATCCACGCCCCCGTTTGACTTCCTGTTCGAGACGGACAGCCCGGTCGTGACGCAGGCGATGATCGACGCGGCGGCGTCCGATGCGCCGTACTTCCGCTTCGAGGTCCCGGGGACGGACATCATTCTCTATGACGTCAAGGCCGAGGACCTCGGGCTGCCCTACGCCGACGGCATCGACAACGACGGCGACGGGGCCGTGGACGAAGGCATCGACGAGAACATTGACGAGATGATCGACGAGCGCCGCGACGACGGCATCGACAACGACGGCGACTGGCGTTCCACGCTCGACGACGTTGGCCTGGACGGGTCTGATCTCACGGGCGACGTCGGCGAAAACGACGGGTTGCCTTCCTCCGGGGCGGGCACTGACCTGCCGGGTGAGCCGAACATCGACGTGACGGACATCTCCGAGAGCGACCAGATCGGCATCACGAACGTCCGCTACCGCCCGGCGGGCAGCGTCTCGTTCCAGTCGGATCCGGACAGCCGCTACTTCACGAGCTTCCTCACCCCAGGTAAGTTCACGCTTCTGCAGCCGGGGCAGCCGCCGCCGGGCGGCTCCAACGACAACGACCTCTTCGTGTCGAGCGGCCTCTTCCCGCTGCGGGCTGGCCAGACCGAGCGCGTCTCGTTCGCAGTCATCTTCGGCGACGTGAACTACCAGGCTGCCGCGACCAACGTGGAGCAGCGCTATCAGGACCACCTGGCTAAGCGCCAGAACGCGCAGGAGGCGTACGAGGCGGACTACCGCTTTGCGCAGGCACCCACCACGCCAACCGTCCGCGCCGTGGCCCGCGACGGGGCGGTGACACTCTACTGGGACGACGAGGCCGAGCGCTCCTTCGACACGTTCATCGCCGACCTGGACGCGCCCGGGCTCAACCCGAATGACTTCGAGGGCTACCGCGTCTACCGGGCCACCGACCCCGGCTTCCTCGACGCACGGACGATCACGGACGGGTTCGGCAACCTCCAGTTCCTCCGGCCGATCGCACAGTACGACCTCATCAACGGCAACGAAGGCTTCCACCCGGTAGACATCGCTGGGACGAAGTACTTCCTCGGGTCTGACACCCGCGACCCGGGCGAGGCGTCCGACGGGCTCGTCCACACCTTCACGGACACCGAGGTCATCAACGGCGTGACGTACTACTACGCCGTCGTGAGCTACGACTTCGGGGCCTTCACGCTCGCTACGCAGCCGGGCCAGCAGGCCTTCGAGATTCCGCCGACGGAAAGCCCGATCTCCATCTCGATCCGCTCGGACGGGTCGCTTGGCCGGACCGGTCCGAACGTGGTCGCTGTGACGCCCGAGCAGGGGGCAGGCGGCTACATTGAAGCGGACCTCACGCAGCTGGAGCAGACGCGCGGACTCGGGACGGGGGTCGTTAACTACACGATCCTCGACCCGACGGCCATCCAGGACGGGAACCGATACCGCATCACGTTCCGCGATACGCTGCTGCTCGGCTCCGATGCCACGCAGGACACGCTGACCACGCTCGACTTCACGCTCGAAGACCTCACCGACGGCGAGGTCCTCATCGAGAACTCCGAGGCGCTGGGCGACGACGATGAAGTGCTCGTCACGGAAGGCTTCCAGCTCTCGTTCGAGAACGTGGGCCTCACCACGCCTATCGATTCGCTGACAGGGTGGAGCGACGACGCGGTCTATGACCTCGAAGCACGCCGCTTCAACGTGGGCATCTCCGGAAACCAAATCGGCCTCCGCTTTCCTGCCGACTACCGCGTTGTGGTGGGGCAGCCAGGGAGCGGCCAGTCCGTCGCGTTGCCCGTACGCATTCCGTTCGCGCGCACGCTGCCCGCGAAGCCGACCAACTTCCGCGTGTTCCAGCAGGTGATCGGGAGCAACGGCCAGATCGAAGAAGTCGAGGTGCCGTATGCGTTCTGGGACCTCACCGGTGACGGTGCAGTCCAGTTCGAAGAGGGCACGGCAGCTACGAACCTCTTCAGTCTCGATCTCGAGGCACTCGGTGGCCAGGGCGATAGTGACATCATCGTCTTGCTCCAGGACGTACCAGGTGACGGCACCGACGACCTCGTGCCGACGTGGCAGTTCAAGTTGAGCATCGTCCAGGGGACGGGGACACGCAACCCGCAGGCGGGAGACGAGGGGGCCCTTGTCACAGCAAAGCCGTTCCTCGCCAGCGACGCGTTCGAGTTCGTCGCACAGGGTCCAGACCTGGACGTGGAGGCCGCGCAGGCTACCCTGGATGATATCAAGGTGGTGCCGAACCCCTACATCGTCACGAATCGCTTTGAGCCGCAGAACCCGTTCCCGACGGGACGCGGCGACCGCGTGATCCGCTTCACGCGCCTACCGCCGCGCGCGACTATCCGCATCTTCACCGTGAGCGGGCGTCTCGTCGAGATCATCGAGCACAACGAAGGCTCCAACGAAGACCTGACGCCTGAGCAGCTCCTCGACGGCGTGGCCGAGTGGGACCTGCTCACGCAGGACCGCCTGAGCGCCTCCTACGGCGTCTATCTCTACCACGTCGACGCGCCCGGCATTGGCGAGACGACGGGCACCTTCGCCCTCATCAAGTGATGGCTCCTTCTACCGCGCTTTCCGACCGGCCCTCCCGAACCGACAGGCCCATGACGTTTAGTCCCCAACCCTCCTCGAAGCCCCGCGTCCTCGCGGCCCTCGTGCTCGGCGTGCTCGTGAGCGTGCCGCTGCTCGCCCCGCGCGCCACCGCCCAGGACAAGGTCGGCACCGCCGCCGCCGAGTTCCTCAACATCCCGGTCGGCCCGCGCGCCACGGCGATGGGCGGCGCCTTCGGAGCCATCGCCGACGACCTCTCGGCCGTCTACTGGAATCCCGCTGGGCTGGCGCGCATCAACGGGGGCAGGCTGGCCTTCGAGTACGCCTCCTGGCTGGAGGGCCTCGATTTCAACCACGCGAGCGTGGCGGCCTCGACGGGCTTCGGGACCGTCGCCCTCTCGTTCACGGCCATGACGACGCCCGAGATGGCGCGCACGACCGAGTTCGACCAGGACGGGCTCTCGGGCGAGACGTTCACGGCGGGCTCGTATGCCGTGGGCCTGACCTACGCCCGCGCGCTCACGGACCGCTTCATGCTCGGGGCGACAGTCAAGGTGCTGCACGAGTCGATCTACGAGACCTCAGCGACGGGCGTCGCCTTCGACATCGGGACGATGTTCACGACGCCCTTCAACGGGATGCGGCTGGGGGCCTCGATCTCCAACTTCGGCACCAAGATGCAACTCGGTGGCGAGGGCCTGCTCGTGCCCGTGGATACCGCTCCCGACCAGGAGGGCAACAACAACAACATCCGGTCGACGCTGGCTACCGAGGCGTTCGACCTCCCGCTCAACATGCGCGTGGGCATCGCCACGGAGGTCTACCAGACGGCCGAAACCCGCGTGACGCTCGCCGTGGACGCGGTCAGCCCGAGCGCGGCGGGGCAGTACGTCAACCTCGGCGGCGAGGTGGCGCTGCTCGGCGGCCTCGTGCAGGTGCGCGGCGGCTACCAGGAGCTCTTCCTCGACGACAGCCCGCGCTCGTTCACCCTCGGCGGCGGCCTGAACTACGGCTTCGGCTCGCTCGACCTCACCGCCGACTACGCCTACGAGGCCTTCGAATTCTTCGACGGCGTCAACCGCATCAGCTTTGCGCTCGGCTTCTGATCCATCAGCTTGAGCGCGTTCACTAGTGCCGTATCTGCGGCTCTTTCGCGTGCACCCCGGCGTCTGCTGGGCCGCACGCATCCTTCCTCCAACCATTCCACATCTGTTATGCAACGGACCTTTGCTACCACTGCGCGATGGCTCGCGCTGGCAGCGTTCGTGTTCGCGGTGGCGATGCCTGCCCAAGCGCAGCGCAACGTCACGCTGCGGCTCAACACCGCCACGCTGCCCGATACGGTCAAGACCGATATCGACCGCAACATCCAGGTGCGTGGCTGCCTCGACGGCTGCGCCGACGACCAGAGCGCGCTTCCTGACGGCAGCGTCATCGCCTGGAACGACAACACTACCCTCACGCCGAGCAGCCAGGGCGGCGATTTCTGGGAGGCGTCCTTCCAGATCCCGGACAACGAGACGCTGAACTTCAAGTTCTACTCCGACCAGTCCGAGATGGCTGGCATCGGTGGCTGGGAAGACGGTGGCAACCACCAGATCGAAGCCGGCACGGGCGACGTCGAGCTCGACGTGCACTACTTCGAGAAGGGCGACGACCAGCCTTACGACTGGCGGCCCTTCACCGTCGGTCCTGACCAGGTCGGCGTCTGGTTCCGCGTCTACATCGACACGGAGCAGGCCACCCTCAAGGGCCTCGACATCGACGACGAGAACCTCCAGATTGGCGTGCGCGGCAACCCGGACGTCGGCGGCTTCCAGGGCGAGGAGACCAACACCATGGACTGGGGCGCGACCAACATCGTCCTCACCCAGGAGGCCGAGAGCGGCCCGGCCGCGGCCCTTTACTCGGGTCTCGTGACCTACCCGGCCTCAGCGGCCGGCACGCAGCAAGCCTACAAGTTCTTCTTCTCGGACACGGACACGCCTGACGGCTGGGAGGACATCTCGGGCGGCGGCGATCGCCTCTTCACGGTGCCGTCGAGCGACACGACGCTCTACTGGCAGTTCTACGGCGACTCGCCGGCCAACGACGGCTCGACCGTCGAGGCAACGGTGGACTTCCTCGCCGACGTGCAGCCGCTCGTGGACGTGGGCCTCGTCTCGCTCGCGCGAGGCGACGCCATCCAGGTGCGCGGCGCGTTCAATGGCTGGGACTGCCCGGACGACAACCAGGACGACTGCGGCCTCTTCCAGATCCCCGGCTCCCTCGACTTCGGCAACTCGGTGCCGATCACGGCCGCCCCGTCCGACGAGATCAACTACAAGTACTACGTCGTCTTCAACATCGACGAGGACGGCGATGGTGAGCTCGACGACCCCGAGTGGGGCAACATCGGCTGGGAAGAGCCGCTCGACAACGGCGGTGGCAACCGCATCTTCGAGTTTGCGGGGTCTGCCCAGACACTCGACACGGAGTTCTTCAACAGCATCCGCCGTCCGAACGTGATCCCGGCGGGTGACCCGATCCCGGTCACCTTCTCGGTGGACATGACGGCGGCGCTCGGCTTCGACGCCGACCCGTTCGACCCGGCCACGGACAAGGTCACGCTCCAACTTGAAGACGCCGTCTGGCGGGTCACGCAGGGCTTCGCCCCGGCGCAGCCGACCGACGGGCTGCTCACGGACTTCGAGCTGACCGACACCGACGGCGACGGCATCTACACGGGCGTGTACAACGTCCTGCGCCCGACCTACAACGGCATCGGCTACCGCTACGCCTACGGCAACACCGATGACGGATTCATCGTCGAGGGCGCTGGCGGCTTCGACACGGGCCGTCGCCGCTACCGCTACATCACGCCGGACAACGGCACCATCCCGTCGAGCTTCGAGTTCGCTCTCGACGCCTTCCGTTCGACGGACGTCGACAACCCCGATTCGGTGATGCCGATCGAGGCCAACCCGACCGACCCGAACCGCGACGACCTCATCGCGAGCAACCCGCTCTTCTTCGACAACGGCTTCACCGACCCGCTTTCGGTGGCCATCGAGGAAGTCGGCGGCGCGCTCCCGACGACGATGGCGCTGGCGACGGCCTACCCGAACCCGTTCCGCGGCAGCACGCAGATCGAGTACAGCGTACCGCAGGCCGGGCCGGTGTCGCTCATGGTCTACGACGTCACGGGCCGCGTGGTCGCCACGCTCGTGGACGAGGTGCAGACGGCGAGCAACTACCGCGTCGGCTTCGACGCGTCGGGGCTCGCGGCGGGCGTCTACGTCTACCAGCTCCGCACGCAGGAGGGCCTCGTGAGCCAGCGTCTCACGGTCATCCGCTAGCGCTCGGCGGCTGACGCCGCCTCCGCGGTATGGAGGTGTGCAGGTATGAATGTGTGGACGTACATGCACTCACGTTCATACCTGCACACATTCACACATCCATACCCAGACCTGCACGCCGGTCCCTTTGAACGGGGGCCGGTGTTTTTATCCGTAGTTCCAGCCACCTCCTCTCCAGACTGATGCGCCGTCTTCCCTGGCTCCTGGCCCTCGTCTTCGCCCTCGTCGGCACGCTCCCGACGCAGGCGCAGACCCTCGACCTCACGTTCCGCTTCGTCCCGGATCTGACGCCGCCCGCCGTCACGCCGGTGCGCGCGTTCTTGCCGGGGTCGTTCAACGACTGGGGGCCGAACAGCAGCGGGCGCATCCAGATCGGCGCGCCGTCCGCGATGGACTATGTGCCGCAGGAGAACGAGTACCGCAAGACCCTGACGCTGGACATCGGGGGGACGTACCAATACAAGGTGCACTACCACAACAACGGCGACGGGAGCAACTTTACCTGGATCACCGACCCGCTCAACCCCGTGTTCGTCGGGCCGAACGCCGACTCGCAGATCGAGGTCGTCGACCCGATGTTCTTGCAGGCTGCGCGCGAGACGGACAACGGTGGCAACATCGTCGCGGTGTCGGCAGGCCTTTTCGGGACCGCGGAGTTCACCCGCATCGACTTCGAGGTCAACGCGACGACGTATACCAACGGGCTCGATTTCTACGACGCCGAGAGCGGCATCTTCCGCTTCGAACTCCCTGAGGCCGTCGCGCCGGGCTCGCGGTTCGCGCTCAACGCCGAGGACATGATGGGGCGCACCGTCAGCTTCGACATCGGCGTGCCGCCGCCGACCGTCGTGGACCAGGCGCGGCCCGTCGGCATCCAAGACGGCATCACCTACTCCGACGCGGAGCCCGGCAAGGTCTTCCTCTCGCTCCTCGCCCCGAGCAAGAGCTACGTCTACGTCCTCGGTGACTTCAACGACTTCCAGCCGGACGACGCCTACCTCATGCGCCGCGACGTCGTCAGCGACGACGAGGTGTATTGGTGGCTGGAGATGGACCTCACGCCCGGCGAGACGTATGCCTTCCAATACCTCGTCGACGGCACGCAGCGCGTCACCGACGCCTACGTCCCGCTCGTCCTCGACCCGAACAACGACCGCTTCATCCCCGAGTCGGTCTATCCGAACCTGCCCGAGTATCCCGACGGTGCGCAGGGCATCGTCGGCGTGCTCACGCCCGGCGCGACGCCCTACGACTGGCAGGACGACGACTACGAGCGCCCCGCGCAACAGGACCTCGTCATCTACGAGATGCTCGTCCGCGACTTCATCACCGCGCACGACTACGACACGCTCGCCGACACGCTCGACTACTTCGTCAACCTCGGCGTGAACGCGCTCGAACTAATGCCGATTCAGGAGTTCGGCGGCAACGAGAACTGGGGCTACCAGCCGACCTTCCACCTCGCCGTGGACAAGTACTACGGCCCGCCCGAGCAGCTCAAGGCGTTCATCGACGCGGCGCACCAGCGCGGCCTCGCGATCATCCTGGACGTCGTCTACAACCACGCCGACCAGCCGTCGCCGCTCGTGACGCTCTTCGGTGCCAACGACGCCAACCCGTACGTGCACGTCCCCGAGCAGCACCCGTTCAACGTCTTCACCGACCTCGACCACACCTACTTCGGCGTGCAGCGCTGGCTCGACCGTGCCAACGAGTGGTGGCTGACCGAGTACCGCGTGGACGGCTTCCGCTTCGACCTCTCGAAGGGCTTCACGACGCGCGACTACGGGGGCGATGTTGGCGCGTGGAGCGCCTTCAACCAGGGCCGCATCGACCTGCTCACGCGCATGGCCGACGAGATCTGGGCTGTGGACGACGACGCCTACATCATCCTGGAGCACTTCGCCGACGCCCGCGAAGACCGCGCGCTGGCCAACTACGGCCGCGACGCGGGCTTGCCGGGCATGATGCTCTGGAACAACTTGAACCGCGCCTACAGCCAGAGCGCGATGGGCTACCCGACGGCAACCGACTTCGAGAGCACGCTCGAACGGACGTATCCGCCGAACAACGGCTACCCGCTCGACGGCCAGATCACGTTCATGGAGAGCCACGACGAGCAGTGGCTGATGTACCGCAACCGTGAGTTCGGCAACCGCTCCGGCGACTACGACACGCGCACGGTCGAGACCGCGCTCGAGCGTATGAAGCTCGTCGGCGCGTTTTTCTACACGGTGCCCGGCCCGCGCATGCTCTGGCAGTTCGCTGAGATCGGCTACGGCGGTGGGCCCGGCGAGTGCCTCCGCGACGGCGGCGGCGGCGGCTGCGCAACGAGCGACCCCGGCCGCACCGGCAACAAGCCGATCCGCTGGGACTACTTCGCCGACGTGGCGCCCGACCGCAACGGCTTCAACGGCCAGGTACAGGTCACCAGCGCGTCCGAGCGCGAAGCGCGCGTGCGCCTCTACAAGACGTGGGGCGCGCTCCTCAAGCTGCGCAACGAGAACGCCATCTTCACCTCCGAGCTCACCGACGTGGACCTCCGCGTGGGGCGCACGGCAGACCGCTACATCCGGCTCTCCTATGGCGGCGCGCCCGCCGGGCAGCCGAGCGAGGTCGTGATTGTCGGCAACTTCGGCGTCGTGTCCGATGACGTGACCGTCGATTTCGCTGAGGGCGGCGACTGGTTCAGCTACTTCGACAACGGCGACCTCGAACTCGCAAGCGCCGGGCCGCAGACGTTCACGCTGCTGCCGGGCGAGTTCCGGGTCTACACCAACGAGTTCGTCGAGAAGCCTGAGCCGGGCCTCGTCGTGACCGACGCCGAGCAGATCGACACGGCCGTCCCGGCCACGCTCGCGCTCGACGCCGCCTACCCGAACCCGTTCGCCACCTCGACGACGCTCGAATACGCGCTGCCGCAGGCCACCGACGTGACGCTGACGGTCTACGACCTCCTCGGCCGCCAGGTCGCCACGCTCGTGGACGCCCCGCAGACGCCGGGCCGCTACGCGGTCTCGTTCGACGCCGCCGGACTGGCAAGCGGGGCCTACGTGGTGCGACTAGCAGCGGGTGACTCGGTGGAAACGACGCGCCTGACGATCACGCGTTAGCTCGACGCACCCCCCGCTTCTCTCCCCGTAAAGGGTCGGGAAGCTGTCCCACTCACGCGTGAGGGGGACAGTTCGAGTGTAGCGAGAACAGGGGGTGTCGACGCAGCGCTTCGCTCATTCACACGCTCAGAGTCTCTGTGTTTCGCTTCGCCTCCTTCGCGCTTCTGCTCGGTACGTTCCTCGGGCCCCGTCTCCAGGCTCAACCCGTCCCGAGTTGGGCCGCCGACGCAGTCTGGTACCAGATCTTCCCTGAGCGCTTCCGCAACGGCGACCCGACCAACGACCCCACGGTCGCGTCGCTCGACTTCGGGCAGGACATGACCACGGAGGACGCCTGGGCCATCACGCCGTGGACGGGCGACTGGTACGCCCAGGCCGACTGGGAGGCGGCCATCTCGACGTTCTACGACCCGCCGGTCTTCATGCGGCGCTACGGCGGCGACCTCCAGGGCGTCATCGACCAACTCGGCTACCTCGACTCGCTCGGCGTCAACGCGCTCTACTTCAACCCGGTGTTCCACGCGCCGAGCATGCACAAGTACGACGGCGCGAGCTTCCACCACATCGACCCGTACTTCGGCCCCGATCCCGAGGGCGACCTCGCGCTGATGGCAGGGGAGACCGCCGACCCGGCGACGTGGACCTGGACGTCCGCCGACTCCCTCTTTCTGCAGATGCTCACCGAGGCGCACGCCCGCGACATCCGCGTCGTGATCGACGGCGTCTTCAACCACACGGGCACGCGCTTCTTCGGCTTCAAGGACCTCGTCGAGAAGCAGCAGGCGTCGGCGTTCGCAGACTGGTACGAGGTGAACGCGTTCGACGACCCTGACACGTCCGAGAACGAGTACGACTACAACGGCTGGTGGGGCTACGACGCGCTCCCCGTGCTCCGCGACTCGCTCGACGCCGACGGCGACCCCGTGACGCTCAGTGCTGGACCGCGGCAGTATGTCTTCGACATCACCCGGCGCTGGATGGACCCCAACGGGGACGGCGACCCGTCGGACGGCATCGACGGCTGGCGGCTCGACGTGGCCGACGAGGTGCCGACGGGCTTCTGGGCCGAGTGGAACGATCTGGTGTTCGAACTCAACCCCGAAGCCTACACCGTGGCCGAGACGTGGCATGACGCCGTGGACTTCCTGCGCGCGAGCGGCTTCTCGGCGGCGATGAACTACCACGCCTTCGCGATGCCCGTCGAGGACTGGCTGATCGACGGCCGCATCGGGGCGCAGACGTTCGCGGCACAACTCGTCGAGCGCCGCCTGCCCTATTCGACCGAGCGAGCCTATGCGATGCAGAACCTCATCGACAGCCACGACACCGAGCGCGTGGCGTCGGGCATCGTCAACGGGCACCTGCCCATCGACTTCGACCAGCAGCCGAGCCCGCGCCACCGCGAGGACTACGCCGTCCGGGCACCCAGCGAAGCCGAACGCGATATCCAGCGCATGATCGCTGTGATGCAGGTCGCCTACGTCGGCGCGCCGATGTTCTACTACGGCACCGAGGCGGGCATGTGGGGCGCGGACGACCCGGACGACCGCAAGCCGATGGTCTGGCCCGACCTCACCTTCGCCGATGAATGCACGGACCCGCGTGGCCTCGAACGCACGTGCGACCCCATCGCCTTCGATGTGGAATTGTTTGCGTTCTACCAGAGCGCCATCGCGCTGCGGCACCGGCACGACGCACTCCAGCACGGCGGCTTCTCGGTGCTCCACGCCGACAGCACGACCAACACGCTTGCGTTCCAGCGGCTGCACACGACCGCCGTCGATGGCGAAGAGGACACGGAGGAACTCGTGATCGCCTTCAACCGCAGCGACACGCGCCAGAAAATCGCCCTGCCGGGCCTCGGCGACGCGGAAATCCACCCGCTCGTGCCGATCTTCGCCTCACGCGGCGACCTCGCCGTGATTCCCTCGCTGACGATCACCCTCGACGAGTCGGGGCGTCCGCCTGCGTTCGCGCTCGACGTGCCCGCCCGGACGGCGGTGGTCTACCGGCGCCTCCAAGATGAGGACTATCGATAGGGGCATCGGCGATTTCGATCTTTGTTAGTTGTCATCCTGAACTTGATTCAGGATCTCCCTCATGTCGCTGAGATGCTGAAACGAGTTCAGCATGACGAGTAGGGGAGACCTGAGCTTCTCATGCGCCTTCTCCTCCCTCTGCTCGCCCTTCTCCTCCTGCTCCCCGCCTGCGAGAGCGGAGCGGAAGAGGGCGTCACGACCGTTCGCATCTGGCACCTTAAGGACGCCGAGGAGCGGGTCGTGCTGGAAGAGGCAGCCGAACGCTACAGTGCGGCGAATCCGGAGGTGAACGTGGAGGTGCTCTACAAAGACACCGAGGAACTGCGCAACCACTACGTCTTCGGGGCCATCGGCGGGAAGGGGCCGGATATGATCTACGGCCCGGCGGACAACGTGGGCCTCTACGCGCTCACTGAGACCGCAATGGCGCTCCAGGACCGCGTCGATCCGGCGTTCATTGAGCGCTTTGAGGAGGACGGCCTGCTCTTCTGGGGCGATAGTCTGCTCCTCGTCGCCGACCAACTGGGCTCGCACCTCACGTTTGTCTACAACAAGACGCTCATGCCCGAGCCGCCCGCCACGCTGGACGAACTCGTGGCGATGGCCCCCGAGTTGACCGTGGACGCCGACGGCGACGGCCGGCCGGAGCAGTACGCGCTCACGTGGAACTACACCGAGCCGTTCTTCCTCGTCCCGTTCCTCTCCGGCTTCGGCGGCTGGATGCTCGACGAGAACGGACGCCCCACGCTCGATACGCCAGAGATGGTCAACGCCATCCAGTTCGTCCTCGACCTGCGCGACGAGCACCAGGTGATCCCGCGCGAGAGCGACTACAACATCGCCGAGACGCTCTTCAAGGAGGGCCGCGCCGCCGCCGTCATCAACGGCCCGTGGTCGTGGGGCGGCTACGCCGAGGCGGGCGTCGACTTCGGCATGGCGCGCATCCCGTACAACACCGAGACGGGCATCTGGCCCGCACCTATCGTCTCGGCGCGCGGCTACTCGGTCAACGCCGCCGTCACCGACGAGAAGCTGCCCGACGTGCTCGACGTGCTCGACTACCTCACGAGCGAGGAGGTGCAGCGCCAGATGGTGCGCGATCTCTTCGCCATCCCCACGCTCAAGACCGTCCGCCGCGACACGGTGCTGATGCAGAGCAACGAGTTCGTGCAGCAGTCGCTCAGCCAGGCTGAGGTCTCCAAGTCGATGCCAACCGAGCCCCAGCTCCGGCAGATCTGGGACGGCATGCGCGGGCCGTACCAGCTCGTGATGAACGGCAACGTCTCCGCCGAGGAAGGCGCGCGCCTGATGCAGAAGCAAGCTGAAGAGCTGATCGCCGACACGTTTGATTCATAGGGCTGCGTGCTCTCGGCAGTCGGCGGGCGGGCCGACGGCGGGGAGCCGATAGCCGAGCCCCTCGCTCCCATGACCGAAGCCCCACCGGAAGCACTCGCTCTGACGCAGGAGGAAGAGGCGCGCGACGCCGCCATCGCCGCGCTCGCCGCGAGCGAGTCGGACGGGGCGCGGCTGGCGCGAACCGCGAAGCCGCCTCGCATGAGCGAGGAGGCGCGCTTCAAGTGGTTCCTCGCCTTCCTGCTCGGCCCGACAGCGCTGATCGTCTTGGCCGTGGTCGCCTACCCGTTCTTCTACAACGTGGCGATCTCGTTCTCGAACATGAACATCTATCACCTGCGTGATTGGGAGTTCATCGGGCTGGGTCAATACGCCTCCGTGCTCGCCGACGGCCGCGTGTGGAGCATCCTCGTCAAGACGACCATCTGGACGTTCTCGGGCGTGTTCTTTCACGTCGCGCTGGGCGTCTTCCTGGCAGTGATCCTGCACGAGAAGTTTATCCGCGGCAAGAGCGCGTGGCGCATCCTGCTCATCTTGCCGTGGGCGGTCCCGCAGTACATCACCGCGCTGACGTGGCGCGGCATGTTCAACTACGAGTACGGCGCGATCAACCTCATCATCACGAAGTACATGAGCCTCCCGGCCGTCGAGTGGCTGACGAGCCCGACGGAGGCGTTCCTCGCGGTGATCCTGACCAACGTGTGGCTCGGCTTCCCGTTTATGATGGTGATTGCGCTCGGCGGGTTGCAGTCGATCCCGGCGGCGCTCTACGAGGCGGCCGACGTGGACGGGGCCTCGGCGTGGGACAAGTTCTGGAACATCACCGCGCCGCTCCTGAGGCCGGTCATGGTACCCGCGATCACGCTCGGCATCGTGTGGACGTTCAACAACGTGAACGTCGTCTGGCTTGTGTCCAATGGCGGCGAGCCGAACGACCAGACGCACATCCTGGTGTCGTACGTCTACGAGGCGGCGTTCTACATGTACCGCTTCGGCTGGGCGGCCGCCCTCTCTATGGTCATCTTCGCCATTCTGTTTACGTTCACGCAGGTCTTCCTCAACCGCACGAACGCGACGGAGTCGGTCTACTAAGGATCGGTCCTTCGTCCTTTGTCACTCGTTGGCGGTAGCTCCACCCCCTTGTCACCCCGAGCGAACGTAGAGAGCCGAAGAGTCTTGCCCTCGCGAATGCGGGGGCACCTCGTGCTTGCGTTCTTGTTGCGCGACGGCTCCCCCCGTTCTCATCGTCTCTGCGCCTGGCGACGCTCCGCTTTTCGAACTGTCCCCCTCAAAGGTGAGGGGGACAGCTTGGCCGCCGTCCAGGCGCGCCAAGCGGGGGGAATCGTGCTGGCACTCTGCATGCTCCTGCTCGCCCTCACCGGCTGCCGGGAGACCGACTTGCCCGCCGACGCGCTGGTGAGCGCTGGCCCCGCGCTCCTCGCTGACCTCGCCGTGCCGGTACCTGCGCTCGACGATTTCTCCGTCGACTCGCTCGCCATCCGCAGCACGGTCCAGAGCGACACGCGCGGCGGCTTCTTCTACGACGCCCTCAACGGCCCGCAGACAGACGACGCCATGGGCTGGAGCGTCGGCGGGTTCCGCGTTCTCGACGGCTGGCGGTGGGAGGCGGATACCATTGCGCTGGGCCCCGACCGGCGTGTCGGCAGCGCGGCGCGGCCCGACTTTGCGGTGCGCACGTACGAGGCGGCGTTGCCCGACGACGTCCTGTCGAGGCTCGCGCGCGTCTTCTCGCGGGAACGGCCCCTCACCCTTACTGAGCGCCTCACGCTGCTCGACGCGACCGCCGATGCGCCAGGTGCGCTGCTCGTGGAGGTAGCGGATTCCGTGGGCGCTCTCACGCTGAGGCCGGTCGTCAGCGACCGCGGCCCGAACGGCTACAACGTTCTGGATGAGAGTGGCGCGCTCGCGGTGGCGCGAGGCAACTACCTGAACCGCCGAGGTCGACGTCCGGTATGGCTGGCGGTGCGGGCCACGGACGGCACGGTGAGCACCCGCGTCGCCGAGGTCGAGCCCGACGCGGGACGTGCGCGCGGAGTAACCGTCGGCACAGTGACGTTCGAGACGCCGGGGCGCGTGGCGATGGCCGTCGGGGACACGCCCGAGGAGGCCGCGGCCCGTGCTGCGGCCGCCCTCCGCGAGGCTGAGACGCACAGAGCCCGCCGCGCCGAGCGCATGGCCTCGCTCCTCGACCGCACCTACGTGCGTCCGAGCGACGACCGCCAGCGCCGGGCCCTCGCCTGGGCGCATCTCATGGCCGACGCCCTCGTCGTCCGCGACTCGGTGCGGACGACCGTCGCCGAGGGACTGCCCGGCTCGCTCCGCTTCCCCGGCCGCAGTACCCTGCGCACGCTCGCCCCACTCTTCCTCGCCACGGGCGACTTCAAGACCGCGCGCGCGGTGCTCACCGCGTTCGGCCGCGCGCAGGTCTTCGACGAAAACCTCGAAACGCTTGGTCGCGCCCCGAACGCCATCGTCAATGGCCGACCCGAGTTTGCCACCACCGACGCCACGCCCGTCTTCGGCGCGGCCGTCGGCGACTACGTCCGCGCCGCTGGCGACCCCGCGCTCATCTTCGGCGAGCCCGACTACTGGTTCAAGACCGTCTTCGCCACGCGCGGCCTCTACGGCGAAAACACGCGGCGCAACGCGCTGGTGGACAGCCTCGGCTTCCTCCGCGCTGGAGCGGGGGAGACGTGGATGAGCGAACTCGACCGCACCGGGACGCCCGTCGAGACGCAGGGCGCGCTCGTCCGGCACCTCCGCGCGATGGGCCGCTTCGCCCGGATCATGCGCGTCACCCAGCGCGCCGGGGAGTTCGAAGCCCGCGCTGATGCCCTCGAACAGCGCCTCGTCCAGACGTACTTCTCCGACCGCACGGCGCCACTCGACCGCCTCGACCGAGGGGGACGGCCCGACGAGACGCTCCGTCCCAACGCGCTCATCGCGCTCGCCGACCTCGACCTCGACCCTGAACTCGAACGGCAGGCCACACGCCGCCTAGCGGAAGCGCTCGCCTACGAACACGGCGTCGGCACGCAGGCGCAGACCGACTCGACGACCTTCTACCCGTACCTGCGCGCACCGGAGTTCTTCGAGCCGCCCCGCGCCGCTTTTCGGGGGCCCGCGTGGACCGCGCTTGCGGCACCGCTCGTGCGTCTGATGGTGAAGCAGGGGGGCACCGCGGCGGCGCTGACGCTGACGCAGGCACAGGCCGCGCTGCTGCTCGACCAGGGAGCTGTGGGCGGGCTTCCGGCGGTCGTCGATGCGCACCCGCACCCGGGCGAGAACCGACCCCGGATGGGCGGCTCACCGGTAGACCTGCACGCGCTCGCTGGCTTCGTGGGCAACGCCTGGCAAGACTACCTCGGCGCGCGCTACGCGGCGGCCAACCGGCTTGTCCTCGAACCGCGCATGCCTGCGCCGTGGGGCACGACGGCCGCACGGCTCCGCCTCGGCGATGGCTTCGTCCAGGCGACACTGACGCAGACCGAGTCGGCGCTGTCGCTTGGCATCGTGCCGGAGGGCCGCCTCGCTGCCAACGCCGAACTCCGCGTGCGCGCGTTTGGGCGCGAGATCGCAGTCCCGCTGGTCACGATGCAAGGCGACACGCTGGCCGTCCCGCGCGACTCGCTGAGCATCGAAGTGACGCCGACGAGCGCGGCCGTAAACGGAGGCGCCATCGAGGTGGTGGCGACGTACGATCTGCCCGCGCCGGGCCTCTGGGACGACTTCGCGTTCGTCGTGCCGCGCGTCCGCGACCAGTACGAGGTCATGCGCCGCGTCGAGCGCCGCAGCAGCCTCTCGATGGCGCAGGTCAGGCGCCCGCTGCCGGTCGCCCGCTCCATCCTCTCACGTACCGATCCCGAGGGCGACGACTGGGGCGCCACCACCTCGTTCACCTACCCGACCGGCCTCCCCGACGGCGTCCTCGACGCCCGGTTCCTCGAACTCACCGCCGACGACTCGACGACCTACTTCCGCATCGACCTCGCGCGTCCGATGCCCGACGACCGCGCGGTGCCGTTCTTCGTGGCGCTCGCCATCGACCGGGACGACGGCGACGCGCGCGACATCGGGCGTGGGGCAGACCTGCGCCTGCCCGGCGGCGCGGGCTACGACCACATTGTCTACGTGGGCGACGGCGTCCGCGTGGAGACAGGACGTGGCCGCGTGCTCGGACGTCTCGAAGGCGGTGGGGCGCTCATCGAGCCCGGCGCGACGCGGCTGACGTTTGCGCTGCCGCACTACATCCTCCCGCGCCCGCAGCGCGGCGATGAGGTGACGCTCCTCCTCGGCGCCTATGCCCCCGGCGATGGCGTGGGCCGCTTCGCCCCGGTCGGCCGCACCGCCACCGCCAGCCAAGGCGGCGGCAAGCCCCGCGCCGATGGCCCCAACATCTACGACCTCATCACAGCCACCGTCACAAGATGAGCGAGGAGCGACCAGTGACTAGAGGCTATTGCAAAACTCCTTTCGAGCTGCGGCTGGCTGTGCAATCGCTCTCGCGGCGTTGCGCTGCATCGCCGATGCTCATGCATCGGCTGCTTCACGCGCCTTGCGGGAGCGTTGCTCGCTCAGCCTCGCCCTTCGAACCGACTTCTGCAATAGCCTCTAGCGAATAAGGGCGTGCGCGTGCCGCGAAGCCCCAGCCCGCCCTGGTGGTAAAGCGGGGCACCTTCGACCTTCGACCTTCGACCTTCGACCTTCGACCTTCGACCTTCGACCTTCGACCTTCGACCTTCGACCTTCGACCTTCGA
>JBCBNX010000030.1:0-451 GCA_039821555.1 Bacteroidota bacterium | reverse complement strand
GACCCCCGAGCCGATGCTCAAGAAAGTCCTGTCCTACTCCGTTCTCGTGCTTTTCGCGTTCGTCGCGGTGTACCCGGTGCTACGGATCCTCACGATCTCGCTGCGCCCTGGCGACCGGCTGCTCTCGACCTCGCTCGCGATCATCCCCGACGACGCCACCTTCGCGAACTACAGCACACTCCTCGGCGAGACGCCGTTCGTACGGTGGCTCGTCAACTCGCTGATCGTGGCGGCTGTCGTTACCGTCACGGGCGTCGCGCTCGCCTCGACGGCGGGCTATGCGCTGAGCCGCTTCAAATTCCGCGGCCGCAATGCCGCGCTCTCGGGCATCCTCATCACGCAGATGTTTCCGGCAACGATGCTACTGCTGCCGCTCTACGTGATGCTCATCAAGCTTGGCCGAGGTACGAGTTGAGCAGGCCAAGCTTGATGAGCATCACGTAGAGCGGCA
>JBCBNX010000029.1 GCA_039821555.1 Bacteroidota bacterium | reverse complement strand
GGCATGGAGGTGTGGGGGCAGGTGAGCGGGGGTGCGTGCACCCTGCTCTCGCAACTAAGCTCCCGGAGATGGTATGACCGTTCCCGTACGAAGTGGGCTGGCTCAGTCGTGGACCCGGGTCTTTCTGTAGGTTTAGACCGGGTCCAAATTTCTTCACGTTGGGACCTAGTGGTCGATATGGACGGTTGTAAACCTGCAACCATCCACACCAATCTTACTCTAAACGACCATGGCCATTCAGTCACAGTGCACCGCCTGCGCACACCTCAACCGCACCGCCTCCAACGCCTCGTGCAGCGCGTTCCCGGAGGGCATTCCGACCGACATCCTTCGGAACGAACACGATCACCGGGACGCCTACCCGGGCGACCATGGTGTACGCTTCGAACTGGCGGTCATCCCTGCCGACGTCGAGGTCAAGGTCGCGTAAGCGGCGTCGTTGCACCCCACGCGAGCGCGCGTCCGAGCACTTAGCCCGGGCGCGCGCTTTGTGTTGAGCCCGATCGCCGCTGCTGAAAGTGTCGAGGCGAGTCGTTCGGAGACGGCGAGCCGGGGCGCACAGACCGACGCCTCCATGTGCGAGACCTGATGGCCAGCGCAACGCCACGCTATCGGCCGTAGAATCGCCAGCGGCTCTGCGTGCGCTCATTCAGAGAGGGTGGCATCAGCTCGTGCAAAAAGCTCGCAGCTCCCTCTAGGTCGAGGACATCGGGGACCTGGTCGAGGCCGTACCGAAGAAAGTCCAAGGGGTCGAGGCTGGCAACCGTCCACTCGCCGTCGGACTGAGCGTCGTTCTCGAAGAGCCAAGACGCATAGTCGCCAAGAAGTGTGAACACCTGCGGCCAGGTATCGAAGAGCGCCTGGACGAGTCCCAGGTCGGCGTGCGCATCCTCGACCACTGTGAGCGAGATCGCAGCCATATCGTCGCCTTCGATGGAGAAGCTGGGCATGAGATCCGCGAGGGGGCCGACAAGGCTGTGAGCAGTGCCGACGCGGACGAACGCGTGGGCTTCGGGAAAGAGTGTCGGGAGCGCTTCGGTGAGGAGCAAGGCCAACGTGAATGCGAGGCGGTCTGGATCAGGAGGAGGCGTCGCGTTCCCCTCCGGCGTAAAGGTGAGCCGGAGCACCCGAGCTTGGTCATAGCGCCGCGCAGGGGTCGCGTTCGGCCCATTCAGCGCGGTATACGAGTAGGAAGCCTGGGCGAGATGAATGCCGTCTCTGAACGCAAAGAAGCCGGGCGTCTCAATCTCGACAACGGCTTCTGCAAGGATCGCCCGAGCCGTCCACCCGAGGCCCAGTGCGCGCGTGTCGTCGGCATCGCGCAGCGCTCGGAGCGGTCCGACGTCGATGCGTAGGTCAGGACGGTAGGTGGCACGGTCGGTGCCAGCACGATGGTGCAAGCGCACCACCCCGGCGGCTTCGTCGACGGCGTCCACTTGGTAGGGCTTGCCGCCAAACACGTGAATTTGCCCAGGAAGCACGCGCTGGTAAAGTTGGTCCCGAGGGATGTGCCCGAGGGTGGTTGCCCCTGCCACCAGTGTGAACGAGCGCCGCCAGGAAAGGACTGCATGGCTGCGAAGGCGGGCATCCAGGCTGAAAAAGGCGACCTCCTCAAAGCGCTCGACGTCGGCGTCAAACTCGTCGCGGACCTCGACATGCAGCACACCAAGCGCCCCTACGTCGAGGCCTAGGGCTTCGTCGAACAGGGCGAGAAGGCGATCCTCTGTGGGGCCTGTCGGTTGACGTGCCTGGTTCAATACAGCCTCGACATCTGGTTCGGCCATGGGTGCCGCGATGAGGCGCTCAAGTAAGGCGTAGGCGACCACAAGCCCCGTCCGCTCCGTGGGGCGAGGTGTCAGGGCAGAGAAGGGAGCCCGCATGAAATAGCCGACGTGGGCCGCGAAGTACTCTCGAAGCAGCGATGGCGGGCTCACCACGTGGACGAGCGCGGCGTCAGTTCCTTGGGCGAGGGCGCGCCGCAGCGTCGCTGGCGGATTATGAACCCCATCACGGGCAATGACGACCGGGCGCGGAGCCGGATGCAGGGTGTCCGCCGCCGTGGGATACCAGGCGAGGCGGGCAGTCGCCGTGCCGGTGAGCTCGTGAGCGGACAACGGCCCGTCGGGCAGCAGCCCACCGAGATGCCGGTCGACCTCAGCGATTTCCTCAGCGACGGGGACCGTCTCCTGCTCCACCAGGCGGATCGCCTCGACGCCAGCCGCCCAGGCAGGGAGAGCCAGAACGGGTTCGGTGCCGAGGAACGTCGGTGTCGAGAGCAGGGCTCGTTGAAGAGGGGGGCCGTCGAGACGCCACAGAATAGCGTGAGCAGGAACCACGGGAGTTGGTCGAGCCAAGGTGCGCTCTTCCGGCGTGAACGGAAGGACGCGCCGGAGGCTTGCTTCGAGCTCCGGGCCGCGCTCCTCGGCCAACGCGATCACCTGAAGCGTGCGGCGTTGCTTGGCGGCTCGGTCATGCAGGACGTGGAGCAGCGCACCTGTCGCCATGAGGTCAGGCGTGATGAGGCGCACGGTATCGAAAAGCACCACGGTGGCGAGCGCATCGAACCAGGGCGCATCGAGCACCCCGGGGTTCAGGAGGGCTTCGGGCGTTGCCACAACCACATGCGGGGGATCTGCCTCGCGGCGGACCGCATCGAGCGTGGCTACGATCCACCCAAGGCCGTCGCCGTAGAGCCGATGGAGCCAATCGCCTGCCCACCGTAGAGGCTCCGGCGTCTGGTCTTCCGGTGCGTCAAGCGTGTCCGGGGAAACGAGCAGGAGGACGCGTTCACCGCCGACTAGGTCGCGCTGGAGCGTGGCAAAGAGGACGGGGGACAGGTCATACGCAGCATTCTCGTTGATGAGCACGTCGCGGCGTTCCCAAAGGACGCGCAACGTCTCCGCATGGGCTGCGGTGAGCGCAGGGTATGCTTCGGTTAGTACCTGCCAGACAACCGCAGCTTCGCCAGAAAGTGGGGATGATGCGCTGGGCGGAGCAGCGGGAGGGACGTCAACCGAGAGGCTGGACGAAAGCACCCGCTCCGGCCAAATCGACAGGTATTGCTCCCACAACGCCTCTAAATCGACATCCTCGTCAGCGCCAGGTTCAGGGGCCTCTTCGACGCGGTCAGATTTGCGAGGACCGCCGAGGTACCACGCCGTTTCTACGAGCACGAGTAGGGTCAGCGCCATCAGACCGGGTACAACACCCGGGAGCGGGGCGACCGTCACATCAACGAGGACGGCTAGGAGCGCGAGGACGGAAACAGCCACACCCGCCCATACGACAAGACGGGGATATTCCCATCGACTGGCCAGGACAACGCGTCCAGCGCTACCGACGAGCACGTCGTGGGGTGAAGGAACCTCGCGTTCATAAGCCAGACTCGGCGTGGGCGGCTCCTGGGCATCGCCCCGTTCGACGGCGGCCTTTGCTTGCGAGCGACGAGCCAGGCGTTGGAGCAGCCGGTGGACGCCCATCAAGAAGAGCTTCGCCAGTAAAAACAGCGCGACGGCAATCCAGCCAAAGAGGAGGTGCGTGGCCTCAGCAGTGGGCGCAAGGACAGCACCGCCCTCCTCAAGCAAGCTGCGCAGCCCACGCAGGGCACGCTCGATTTCCCGACCCACCTCGCTCGTTTCCAGACGACGGAGCAGGAGGAGCGCCTCGCCAACAAACACGAGCGCCAGCAGCGGCGACCACCCCTGCAGATGCCGGTCCTCCCGTTTCCGGTTGATACGCCAAAGCAGTACCCACACGAGGCCGTAGGCGAGGCCAACGTAGAGGAGAGCGCGGACGACCATAGTGCGGGGCTGGATTGAACGAGCAGCAGAAGGTAGGGGGCTCAGCCACCACTACGTAGGACCTTCGCGTGAACGGGTGCCTGGGGCAAGGAACCGGAGCGGGCCGCACCAGACAGCGCAGCCGACGTGCCAGTTTGCAGACGCATGTCCTGCGCAGCGCAGAGGCACGCTACTCCGCATCGAGGGTAAGAGCGGCCAAGCCCACAAGCCCGGGCGCTGCGAGCTCGTGTTCGCTTCGGTTCACCAGAAGACGGACAGGTGGACTTGACAGGCCAGGATGGTGCGTCAGTTGATAGACGGTGTTGCGATAGGGGGGGGACGCCAGGTCGAGGCGGTCGCCGGGGCTGGATGCGAACTGAGCCGGTGTAGTTGCCGACACAGAGGTACGTTGGGCGCGGTCACGAAGCGCAGTGGCGAGCTTAAGGTGATGCTGAAGCTGCGTGGCATGGTGACGTAGGCGGAGGCGCTGTTGCCCGGAGTCGCGCTCTGCGGCGCGCAGCGCACGCACACGCTGACGGGCCGCACGAAGCTCGCACCCTTGTGCGAGGCGGTCTTTGCGGAGACGATAGCGAGACTGCACCGAAGCGAACGCTTCCTTGGCGCCGTGTGCCGCCGCGCGCCAGGTCCGCCGCAGCTTCATCCAGCGCCCAACCAACACCCCAAGCGCCGGAGCGATGCCTGCACAGAGCAACCCACCGAGCCACCATGCTCGCTCTTGTGCAAAAGGCACGGTCGACGTGAGCGATTCAGCTAGGTAGGGCAACGCGAAGAGCACAGCGCCTACGAAGACCCACAGGCCCACTACCCGTCCGAGCGGGCGGCTGTAGAGGCGTGGGGCGACCGCTTCGGCCCAGGTCTGCTCGTTCCAGTCTGCCGAGTTGGAGGGAACGACGGCGGAGAACAGGGTGCGTTGCTTGGCATCCAACGCGTCAGACTCGGCGCGCGCAAGCGTTTCGATGGGCTGCGTCAGGCGGTGCGGCTGCGGAACCGGAAACTGCGCGGCGTCGGACCGGACGCATGCGGCAATGTGGGCGTTGGCTTCCGCCTCCGTCGCGCGGAGGTCGGTGCCTACCGAGTTTGCCCAGGAGTCCCACCGCAAATCGTCCGTGCCTCGAACGGGACCCACCCGCATCCACCGATCCACTTCCTCGAAGCGTCCTCGCACGTCGAGCGCACGGGTGCACCCGCAGTCGGGGTCCCGTACCAACGGCACCGTGTCCACAAGGGGCTCGTCGAGGCGCTGACGGACGTCGCGGTGCGCGCGCTCCAAACGCTGCTGGTATAGCTCGGCCGCCGCTGCCAGCCCAGACTCGTCGATGTCGACGGTGGCGGCGTAGCGCTGACGACGTCTTACCAACTCGGGGCGATGCCCCAACTCGGCAAAGGCCACGATGGCATACGCGAGGTGCAGCAGGCTCCGTTGCAGCGCTGGGACGGGCTGACGCGTAAGGCGGAGGCGCACCACTGTCGTGTGGGTGGCGACGGCCTCCATGCTGAGCAGGCGGCGAGCGCCCAGACGCAATGCCGCCGCTGGATCGAACGCCTGCCAAGATGCCACGGTCTCCAGGGCGTCTAGGTCTTCGGCAAAGCGGTCCCGCAAGGCCTCACGAGGACGCTGGCGTACGAAACGACTCCGCTGCCCTTGCGAGGCTCCGGTCTCCTGCGGCTCGACGAGGTGCAAAGCCGCTTCCGTAGCATCCAGCACAGCCGTCCGAGCCGCGTCGAACTCGGCGCGCAGCTCTGGGGTGAGCGTGGCGAGGCGTTGGTCGAGACGAACGCCCGGTGGTCGCTCCGGTACCGTCCAGTGCTCGGCGATGGCTTCTACTTCAGTCGCGTCCAGCAGGGCAGGGTGCTCGGCTACGATGGCGTTGAGCGCAGCCCGCTGCGGAGCGTCAAGTACGTCGTCGATGTTGCGATCAACGCGTGCCATCCCAAAGGTGTCGAGTTTCCAGCGTAGGCGGGCGGCTGGGTCGGTTGGGACGCCACGGTGGTCGCGTTCGAGCCCATCGAGCGTGATCGCGACCGTTCGGTTCGGTTTGAGTCCGCGCGACGCGAGTGGTTCGAGAACGAGCCGACGGAGGCGGTCCAACTGATCCGTGAGCGCGCTGCCGTCGAGAGGGTCTCCTCCCCTCGGAAGGTCGAGCAGCGGGAGCAGCATCCAGGGACCTACCTGGTGGCGAGTCAGGTGCGTCCGTACATCGTCCGCGGTGCGCCCTAGCTCGGCATCCGATAACTGGCGTAGCACACCGCCATGGATCCAGGCCAACGTCCCGGCTGCACGTGGGCGGTACAGCACAAGCTCGGCGACGCCCAGTCCGGGCAGTCCACCGTGTAGATCGAGGACGAGGGTGTGCATGGGTGGAGCGGAGTCGTCTAAACCGTACTGCTATGCCGTCGTGTGCAGACTGCAGAGGCGCACGCGGACGCGCAGCGTATCGGCTGCACTCACGAAAGGGACGGCACCATGAGCGGCCAATACATCAGGACGAGGACCGTGAGCCAGATCAAGTGCCCGATGCCAACGCCCATCGCCACGCGTTTGGCTGCGCTCGCGTCGCCGACGCTGACCTTCTTCCAGGCCGGACGCGTAATCGCGTAGTGTGCGCCGAGGGCGACGAGGAGCAGCGTGACGCTCGTGTGATAGGGCCATTTGGCGATGTTGTAGTTGATGGCTGTACCCGGCCACATCTCCGCGATGATGATGTTCGCCGTTCCGAAGATGAAGGTCAGAAGGATGAAGAGCCCGACCTGGCTGATGGACTTCCCAACGTCTTTGGCGAGCGCCGAGCGTGCTTCGCCGGAGACCGCCATGACGCTCCGTGCCTGGCCCGCCAGACGCAGCGCCAGCCCAAACCACGCGGCCGCCGTGGCAATGTGCGCGATAACCAGGATGTATTTGACAAGGAGCATGGTAAGGTGATTAGCTAAGCAGACTTAGTGACGTAGGACGACTGGTCGGACTGGGGGTACAAAGCGATTCTGGTGCTCCTGACGGTGGACTCAGTACGGCTTGCACTATCCATGCAGCACCTGTAGCACCGTCCATACAGCAAGGACTTATCCCCGCAGCGCTTCCAGCTTCGCATTGATGACGCTGTCCCAACGCGAGCGCACGGCCGAGCGCTCATCGGCGTTCTGGTAGGCCGACGACTCTTCGCGCAGCTTGTCGAGGAGGTTGGCGGCGCTCTGGCCTGCCGTGTTGGCCTTCGTAGGCCCGTAGGCGTAGAGGAAGTAGCCTTCGATCTCGTCGAGCAAGTCGCGGAGGAGGTCGGCGCTCTGCTCGGGGAGGCGCTCGTCGGCGGGGTCGGCCTGCGGATAGGCTAGCACGGCGTCGAGCAGGCTTGGCGTGCCTTCGAGACCAGGCACGGCCTTCGCGCCTGCATAGAACGCGTGCCGGGCGATGGTCTGCGGCTGCGTCATCGGGTACTGCTGGCGGTCGCGAGCACGGGCATCGTCCGCCTTTTCCAAGGCTTGATCCACGATGGCCGGGTTGAAGAGCAGCGCGCCATGCAATTCGTGGAGTTGCCCCAATACGGGCTCACCGTGGATGCGGACGAGCTGCGGCCCGGCCGTGCCGGAGAACTCCCACACCTCGCGCCCGTCCTCGCGGACGACCTTGAAGAGCCCGTGCGCGAGCCCCCGCAAGAGCGCCGCGTCGATGCGCTGCATGTCCTGCGCGTGGAACGCCTCGTTGAGATCAGGGAGGTAGGCCGGGAGGTGCCAGCGCTTGTCGAGGTGCGGCGTCACGGAGCGCACGTCGGCCTGCCCGGTGAGCTTGCGGATGCGTTCCTGGTAGGCGCGGAAGTAGGCCCCGGCGGCGCGGCCTTCGTCGCGGTCCCCGGCGGAGAATTTTGGGAAGTCCTGCGCCGTGAGGCCGTAGAGCGATTGATAGCGCACCACCTCGCGGCGGGAGAACGCGGGGTCCTCCACGCGGCCCTCGCCGAGCCACTCTTCGCGCTGGTCCTCGTGGAGAGTTTCGAGCGACTCGGGGTGGAGGCCCCAGAACTTGATGCGCGCCGTGCCCGGCGCTTCGGGCACGAAAGGCCTGGCGAGGTTGTCAAGCCGTTTGAGTTGGTCGCCCATGTAGGCGTCTTCGTGAGTCGCCTCGCCTGCGTCCTTCATGGATTGCGCCTCCCGACGCAGCGCCTCCATCACGTTGAGGTCGAGGCGGTCCACCTTGCCGAGCTGCGCGCGGCACCACGCGACGACGTCCTGCCGGAACTGCGCCTCCGTCGTCGCCGCCCCCTGTGCCTCGGTGCGCTCACCCAGCCGGGCTGCGACGAAGCGGCGGTACTGCCCCAGGAAGATCTCGCGCGCGATTTCCTCCGGCAGCATGGTGCCGACGAATTGTAGCCGGATGTCCTCCCACAGCGCCTCCTTGGCCGCCTCCGTAGCCAGCACAAACCGCTTCGTCGGGTCGGCAACGCGCTCGTGCTCGGCGGCGCGCTGGTTGCGCTCGCGCAGGAGTGCGTTGCGCGTCTCGCGGAGGTTCTTGAAGTAGCGCTCCCACTCGCTGAGCATCGCCTGGAGCGCGCGCAGCGTCTCGCGAAGGACGAGCTCCGTGAGCCGGTCTTTGTAGTAGCGCTGGAGTGATCGCTTCTGCCGCGTGGCCTTGTCGCGGTACTCCTCCACGAAATCCTTGAAGCGGTTGTCCAGGAGTCGCCGCAGCATGCCCTGGTCGAGCGCCGTGCGCACGCGGTCCTCGGGCGACTCGATCACGTCTTCGGTTTCGGGGTCGTCGTAGGACTCGCGATAGCGGTCGAGGCCCGCCTTGCGCTGCTCGTTCTCGGGGCCGAGCGTGCGGAGGCGGTCTTCGAGGAGCAGCGTCGTCTCGTAGAGTACCATGCGGACCGACACCGGGTGCAGCGCCTCGGGAGAGCGCAGCATCCACGTGTTGAGGCGGTACGCCTGCCCGCCCGCGCCGCTGGGCTCGTCGTAGTCGCGCAGCAGGATCTGGTTCGTGAGGAAGACCTTGTTCTCGTCGATGGCCTTCTTGACGCGCTCGCCGAGCGCCCACAGCGCCTCCTCGACGTCCTGCACGTGGTCGGCGGCCAGCGCCCGCTCGCTCAGCTCCTCGTCGATGAGTTCGGCCTGCGCCGCGAGTTGCGCGACCTCGGCGTCCTCGCTGATCCGCTTCTCGATCTCGTCGTCGATGGACTGGAGAAACGACTGCGCGAGGGGCGTCGTCGGGCGGCCCTGCTTGTCTTGGAGGCGCGTCTGCGCGAAGGCCTGCCGGAAGAAGGGCTGCGGGTTCTCGTCGGAGGCGTACGAGGACAGCAGTTGCGGGTAGCGTTCTCCGATCTTCGGCCGCGTGCGCGCCACGCCGGCTTGCAGGTCGCGCTCATACTGCCGCAACTCCTGCTCGAAGTCGTCGTCGAGCTTGAGCCAGGCGTCGGAGAGGTTGTCCGTGCTCCAGCGCAGGGCGCAGTACTGCACGAGGTCGTCGTACGGGTACGTCAGCGTCGCTACGCCCGCGCCGCCGTAGCGCGCCCGTCCTTCCGACTCGATCAAGCTCAGGATGCGGTTGTCCTCGACCGAGAAGGCATCCGCCGCGATGGGCGTGAAGAGCTGGACGTAGAGCGTCTTGATGACCTGATCGATGTAGTTGCCGAAGCCGCCGAGGTTTTCGCCCGCCGTGTTCTCGTAGTCGTAGAGGAAGCTGAAGCGGTAGGGGAGGTGCTCGTCCGTGAGCGCGAGGCTCGGGCGGCCCATCAGGTCCGTCTGCCCAGGGCGGTACTCAAGCTCGATGGTGACGCCCTCGTTCTTGATGATGGCGTCGAGTTCCTTCATCGACGCATAGGTGTTCGCGCGGACGTTCTCCCACTCCGTTGCGTCGAGCGTGTTGGAGAGCACAAGCGTGTCGGGGAGGATGAAGGCGCCCCGCACGAGGACGTTCTTCTTGCCGAAGCGGCGGTCGAGGAGTTCGCGGAGGTAGAGCGCCGTCTGGAGAAAGATGCCTGCCCCGGTGCCGCCCGCGAGCGTGCAGCAAATCATCACGCGGACGGCCGAGATGGAGTCTTCGCCGGTGGCGCGGAAGACCTCGCCGATCTGGCTCTGGAGCGCCGTCAGCTTCCCGTTCTCCATCGCGGCGCGGTAGGCGAGGCGTGACACCTGGCGCACCTGCCCGGCGCCGTCGGTGAGGAGCTTGCGCCGGAGCTCGCGGTCCTCGTCCTGGAACCAGTCGCGGACGTGCTCCTCGGCGTGGTAGAGGTACTGCCCGACCGTCCAATTCGTGCTCGTCTGCGTCACGCGCCCTTTGAGGTGGCGCAGCTGCTTAATGTCGTTGACGTTGGTGTCGAACGCGTGGACGGCGATGCGCGACCGGCGCTCGGGCGGGATCATGCCGTAGACGCGGTCGACGATGCTCGACCCGACGCCGCCGAGGCCGATGAGGAGCGTGGGGACTTCGTGCATAGCCAACGAGGAAGAGGTGCTTGGGAGGTCTACTCCAACCTACGAGAAACCGCGCACTCTTTGGTCAGGGCGATCTCGCGTTCTATGCGACGAAGGCAGCAGCCCACCGACGGGCCTCGTCGGCATGCTGAAAGACGCGGACGGGAAACGGCAGCGCAGCCTGCTGCATCGCAAAGTCGAGGGCACGGGCGACGTACTCAGCACCGGCCACGTAGGCAATCGCGGCGATGGAATCCTCGGCCTCGTCCTTCATGTCCTCGATGAGTTCCCGGTGGCGTTCAGACAGGCCGAGCTTCCAGAGCCGAGGCCCGGCGATTTCCACGATCACAACCAGACGCTCGGGGCCTTCCAACAGGTCTTCGACGTGTTCCAGGAACGCATCGATGGCGCGCGGCGAGGGGGCGTCTTCGATGGTGACGTGGACGAGCGGGAACGCACGCTCGTCGAAGGTGGCAAACGACATCAGTCGAAAGGTGTAGGGCTAGCGTGATCGGTAGGACGTGCGGAAGTATACTCGTAGTCCAGCCACCGCTTCTACGATGACGACCCCGTTCCTGGGCCTGGCCCCGACCTTTGACGCCACCAACTTTATCGCAGACACGGCCATCGTGCTCGGCGATGTCACGCTCGGGCCGCACGCGAGCATCTGGTACGGCGCCTCCCTGCGCGGCGACGTGCACTGGATCGAGATCGGTGCGGAGAGCAACGTCCAGGACAACGCGACCATCCACGTATCGCGCGGGACACATCCGTGCCAGATCCTGGAGCGTGTGACGATCGGGCACAATGCCGTCGTTCATGGCGCGACAGTCAAGCCGGACTGCCTCATTGGCATGGGCGCCATCGTGCTGGACGGCGCCGTGATCGGAGCAGGCTCGCTCGTAGGTGCAGGAACTGTTGTGACGCCCAATACCGTCGTTCCGCCGCGCTCGCTCGTCCTCGGTCAGCCCGGACGCGTGGTGCGGACACTGAGCGATGAGGAAATCGACCGCAACCGTGCTAACGCCGCGCACTACGTCCGCATGAGCGCGATGTACCGCGGCGAGGTTCAGCCCTCTGCAAACCCGTTCTACGAAGATCGACGGCGATGAGGCAGGAGGAAAGCGATGGCTCTGTGCAGGCTCACCGCACAAGGGTCATGCGTCCTGTTTCTGTGCGGGTGTCCGTAGCGATGCGCCAGAGGTAGAGGCCGCTCGGCCAGTCCGCGCCGTTCACGTCGAGTTCGTGCCAGCCTGCCGGGAGAATGCCCTCGTGGAGCAGGGCCCGCCGCCGACCCGTGAGGTCGAAGACGGTCACCCGTACCGGGCGCGTCTGGTCCAGGTGGAACCGCATGGTCGCCGCCTGGACAAACGGCGTGGGGTAGACCGCAGTGGCGAGCGCTCCGTCTGGCGGGGCGGCGTCGTTCTCGCTGGAGACGGTGGTGAGCGTGACCGGGAGGCTTGACGTGTTGCCGAACAGGTCCACCGCCTCGACCGTGCCGGAGCCTGGTTGGCCAGGGTCTACGAGCGTGATGGTGAACGACGCGGCTGCGTCTCCGGGCGCGTAGTCGGCCACGTCAAGTCGCAGGTTGTCCGAGGCCGCGCTGAGCGTGATGCTGGCAATGCCCGCATCGCTCGGCGCGTCGTCGCGGACGTCGCCTTCGAACGTCAGGGCCTCGGCGTTCGGGTCGAGATCCCCCGACAGGATCGGCGCGCTGACGTCGGCGCCCTCAGGCGTGAGCGCAATGGTGACCTCGTTGTTGTCGAGGTCGCTCTCGTCGCGCCGGACGATGAGGTCCTGGGCCTGGAAGAAGACGCTGGCGTCCGGGGTTGCCCCCGAGAAGTCGAACAGCGCCGTCTTCGAGTCGCCAGGCTCGATCTCGCCGACGGTGATGGCGTCGGTGGAGAGCGTGACATCGTCCACGCTGCGCACGCGCACCCGCACGGTGGTCATGGGCTGGAGCCCGTTGTTGCGCACGGTGACGGCGATCAAGCCCGCGTCGTCGGTGTCGAACACATACGCGGCCTTCGAGACGATATCGAACTCGGGCGTGGGTGCCGGGAGGAGCGAGACGTCTAGCGTGCCCGTGTTGCCTGAAGCGTCCGTTGCCGCGATGGTTGCGCTGCCCTCGCGGGCAGGGTCGACGAGTTCCAGCAAGAAATCGACGGCGGCGTCGCCTTCATCAAAGGCGCCGACAGTGAGTACGACGTTGACGGCGTCGCCCTGGAGAACGACGCTGGCGAGGCCTGTGTCGTTCTGCTCGTCGTCAGAGGCGGTCCCGTCGAACACGCCTTCTATGCCGCTACCTACGAGCGAGGGCGCACGGGTGTCGGGGGCGGGCGCCAGCAGGTTGATCGAGATGCGCTCGACTGTGCCTGCCTGGTCTTGCGCGATGACCTCGCCGCTCCCGTTCTCGTCCGGGGCGATCCGCTGAACGAGGTAGCTCACGCTCTCCTGCGTTCCAGGTGCGTAGTCGGCGACGGTGAGAGAGAGGTTCGTTGCGTTGTCGCTCAGACGTACCTCGGTAAGTCCGGTTGCGGTAGCACGAACTGAGCCAGCGAACACACCGTCCTGCACGCTGCCGACGAGCAGTAGCCCCGACGTGGAAGCGACGAGCGGCACGTCGATGACGTTGTTGTCGTTGTCCACCTCCGCGCCGCCGATGAACTGGTCCAGCGCTTTGAAGCGCACTTCCGCGTTCGTGCTGGTCGTGACGAAGCTGAAGGTCGTCGAGACGGAGTCACCGGGCGCGAGCGCCCCTACCTCGATGCGGTTGGGCGTGACTTCGGCGTCGATCTCGTTGATCGTCTGCACGCGCGAGAGCGTGAACCGCTCGGTCCCAACGTTCTCGACCCAGACCTGGACGGTCCCTTCCGTCTCGCTTGCGAAGACTGGAGCCTCCGCACGCAGTTCGAGGTCGTAGAGCGACGGTGGAATCTCTATGGCGACGGTGCGCTCGTTGCCCGCCACATCGATGGCGACCAGCCTGGCCGTCCCTGGCAGCTCGGTGTTGACGCTGGCGATCTCGAAGGCGATTTCGGTGTCTCCGAGTGCCACTTCGCCCAACTCGACGGTCACGTTGGTGGTATTGTCGATCACGACGGAGACGAGGCCGAGGTCGTCAGCGGCCAGTTCCGACGCAGTGCCCGCGAGGCTTGTCCCCTCCAACTCAACGGTGACGAGCGGCGCTGTGGCGTCCGTCGGCGGTGCGGCAAGGTCGAACGATACGTCGTTCTGGAGGCCTTTCACGTCGGTGGCACGCAGCAGCGCGGAGCCTGGGCGCGATACGTCGACGAGGCGCACGCGGTAGTCGATGGGCGTTGTCAGGCCAGGCGTAAATGCGTCAATGTCCAGTACGAGGTTGTCTGCGTCGAGGAGGGCTACGGTCGCCAAGCCCGTGTCATCGAGGCGATCCTCGGCAATCTCGCCCGCCACGAAAAACCGCTCCGCAGCTTGCGTGAGGCGCGGGGCGAGGATGTCTTCCTGTGGCACCTCGATCTGGACAAACACGGTGGCCTCATTGCCGCGTCCATCGATGGCGAGCACGGTGCCGCTGGCCGTGGCGGCGGCGGCGATGGGGGCAAGCGTGAACGCGACTGTGGTAGCACCGGGCGCGAACGCGTCGCTCACGAGGCCGAGGTTGGCCGCGTCGCTGCTGAGCGCAATCGAGGCGATGCCAGCGCCGATGTCGGTGGCGAGGCCGGTGTAGGTCTGCGCGGCGCGTTCGACCTCGCCCGTGATCTGCGGCGGGGTGTTGTCGTTGCCGGGCACCACGAGCGTGTTCGTCACAAACTCGATGGGGGCGAGCAGTTGGTCCCGGACGGCCTCCGCCTCCGTGAGTGAGAGATTGGGCACGTCGGGTACCGCGCGGCGGATGAGCTTCATGAACCGGAGGTCGCCGTTGAGGAAGTAGGCTTCGGCTTCACGCGGGTCCGTTGAGCGCATCGTCACCTCGTCGGAGGCAGGCTTCTGCTCAAAGTACATGTTGCCGAAGTTGCCGATCGCCTGGCCATCGCCGGAGCAGTTTTGGATCGACGGCGTTCGGTCGTCCTCGTAGTACGAGTAGGGCAGCGGCTCGGGGAGGTTGTTGTCGCTCTCCCACACGCCCACCATCGAGCCCTGGCTGCCGATGAGGTAGTCCCACTCCAGGTACTCCGTCTCGAAGATGTCGTCTTCGGGGTCCGTGGCATAGTCCGGTTCGCCGTCGACCGTGACGCCGCTCGGGCGGAGGTTGCTGTAGTAGGTCATGCCCACCGCGCCCTCGCTTAGGTCGTACCACATCGAGGCGCCCGGGGTCTGGTGCATCGTGTGGGCCATCTCGTAGACCATGTACTTCTCGTACAGCCGGTAGAGCACGTGGTTGTACCCGCCGGAGTTGTAGCCCTGGGCGTAGCGCAGCGCACGCAGGGGGCCATCCTTCTGCACGCCCAGAGTGCCGCGTTCAGCGCTGCCGGTCCAGATCGTGCGGCCACAGCCGAAGCGCGAGCCGGTGTAATCGGGCCGCGAAGCGTACTTGATCCGGTCCAGGACGTCCGGCCCCATCGTCCCGCTGGCGTTGGCGAACTGCATCTCGCGCTGGATCCAGCGGTCTTCGAACGAGGTGCGATAGTAGGCCGTCTCTACGGGACTGTACTCGGGGTTGGCCGCGAGGTAGTCGCCGAGGTTGTGGTTGTTGGGCTCGGCGTGGAATTGGTCGTAGTGGGTGCCCGTGAAGTCGTAGTCCTCGGGAAAGTCGCCCGCGAGGAGGTTGAAGTCATAGTCGACGAGGTCGAAGCCCGCGCTTTGGTCGAGCTCGACCGCCGGGACGTAGAGGTAGACGTAGCGCCCTTCGAAGACGACTTCCTGGATGTTCTCGGAGGAGAAGGGCGGGGGCTGCGCGGCGAGGTCAGCTTGCCCACCGAAGAAGCGCGCCATCAGCACAATCTCGTCGTCGGCGTCTAGCTCGGGGTCTGGGTCTACGGGGACGTAGGGCGCAATGCGCGGGTTGGGGTAGTCCTGCGGCGCCGTATAGTGGTAGATCTCGTCGACATCGTGGAACTCAGGGTAGAGGTCGATGGGATACGCGAGTCCACGGTCCAGAAGCGCCCGTTCATCGATCTGGATGGGGCAGTGGAACCAATCGCTGCCCGTCCAGCTGTAGCAGACGGGGGCCGTCACGCTAGCGCCCAGGAGTACGGGCGTGTCGCTGCCCTCTAGGACGAGGGGGCGAAAGTCGTCAGACTGTGCGAGCGCGGTGGGAAGGAGGGCGAGGACAACGGCGACCAGGAGCAGGGGCGCGAGTCGGGGGGGCATGGGGCTCGAGGAGGGGACGGGCGAGGGTGAGGTTTGGGCGGGGACCCTGACGAGGGAGTACCCCGGAAATTGGTTGTTTACACAGAAGGGCAAGAATACAGTTGCAAAGCGACTTGAGGCTAGCCGTTCGCGCTAGTCCCAAGCCGCTCGGCCGGTGAAAAAGGCCTGGGGACTAGCGAATCACCGTAAACCGGCCGGTCTCGGCCTGGGTCGCCGTTTCGACGCGCCAGAGGTAGACGCCGCTCGGCCACCGTCGGGCATCTACGATGAGGTCGTGCCAGCCAGCGGACAGCGTCCCGTCGTGCACGAGCGCGACGCGTCGCCCGCTCAGGTCGTACACCGCGATGCGCGCGGCACTCTCGGACGGCACGTGGAAGCGCAACGTAGCGGCGGCGGTGACTGGGTTGGGGTACGCACGGACGGAGAGGGTCCCGTCTGAGGGCGCAGCCTCGGCAGAGGTGCTCAACGAGGAGAGCGGCGCTTCAGCGGCCAACGAACTCGACACCGCCTCGCTCGCGTCGGCAGGGGCAGTGAGCGCGGCGTCGTTGGCTACGGCGTCCGTCGCCAGCTCCAAGCTTGGCTTCCCAGAAGAGGAAGCGTCTTCAGGCGTCGCGGCGTCCGTCTGGGGCTTTACGCCAGACGGAGCTTCTGAGGCCGCCTCCCGGTCGTCAGACTCGTGGCTAGCTGGCTCTGTCGCATCCGCGGCGACTGCATCAGTCTCGGTGCTGGGCTTGCCACCCTCTACGGCATCCGCTACCGCGCCAGCCGCAGCGAGGTCCTCGGCGTGGCGTTGGCCCGCTTCAGCGTCTTCGTCGCTGGCGAGGGACGAGGCGGCGCGACCTCGCGTAAGGAACGTGCTGCCCTCGTTGCCGGCAACGTCCGTGGCGACCACCGTTCCGCTCGTCGGCTGCGCAGGGTCTGCGGCCGAAAGCTTGAACGTCACAACCGGGTCGCCGGGCGTGAAGGGGTCCACGTCGAGGACCATATTGACGGCATCGTTGGAGAGCGTCACCGACGCGATGCCGGTGTCGTTGGGCTGGTCGTCCGTCGCGGTGCCCTCGTAGGCGCGGCGGCGGAACGTGCCCGTGATCGTGGGCGCGCTCGTGTCGTTGCCAGCGAGCACCAGCGCCACTTCGTAGACCGCCACGTTGCCTTCCACGTCGGTCGCCTCCACGGTGCCGGAGCCCGACTGGCTGTCATCGACTAAGGTGACGGCGAAGCCGACGTTGGTCGCCCCGGCGATAAACGGATCGACAGTGAGGGCCACGTTGGTCGCACCGTTGGCCAGCGCGATGCTCGCAACGCCCGTGTCGTTGGCGCCCGTCTCGGACGCCGTGCCGTCGAATCGGGGGACGGACCCGTTGAGGGTCACGCTCCCGCCGATGACGGGAGGGGCAACGTCACCGCCCTCATTCACAGGCGCGATGGTGACCTCGTTGTTGTCCAGGTCGCTCTCTCCGCGACGGATCTGCGTGTCCTGCGCCTGGAAGAAGACTTCGGCGTTGGGGCCCGCATTGCTGAAGTCAAACACGGCGTCGCGCGAAGCGCCTGCCGCGATCTCACCGATCACCTGCGTCGACTGCGCGAGCGTCACGTCCTGCGACGACTTGACGATGACACGCACTGCTGGCATCGCGTTCGCCCCGATGTTGCGCACCGTGACCGTGATCGTCCCGTCGGCTGCACCTTCGAAGGCGTAGGTAGCCGTGGCCACGATGTCATAGTCGGGGAGCGGAGCGGTGTCTAACTCCACGTCGAGGCCGCTCGTGTTGCCTACCATGTCGATGGCTTCGACTCGTCCCGAGCCCGGCTGCGATGGATCGGTGAGCGTCACCGTGAACGTTGTCGTCGCAGCGCCCGCGTCGAACGGGTCGACCGTGAGGGTGAGGTTTGTTGCACCCGCGTCGAGGGCCACCGAGGCCAGCCCCGAATCGTTCTGCTGGTCGTCTGATGCGGTGCCCTCAAACGTGCCGCCCGTCGCATTGCCCGCGAGCACAGGGGCCTGCGTGTCCGCGCCAGGGGCGAGCAGCTCAACGGCCAGCAGCTCTTCACTGCCCGATTGGTCCGTTGCGATCAGCGTCCCGCTTCCGTCGAGCGCGGGATCGATGCGTTCGACGGAGTAGGCTACAGAAGCCGTCGTGCCGGGCGTGAATGGATCGGTTGAAAGCGTGAGGTTGGTTGCATCCGGGCTCAGTACGAGGCTGGCCAACCCGTTGTCTGAGGCGCGCGCGGTGCCCGTGAATGCGTCGCCCTGCACATCGCCCACCAGGACGATGCCCGAAGCGGACGGCACGAAGAAGACATCGACGAGGTTGTTGGCGTTGTCGATCTCGTTGCCGCCGATGAACTGGTCGATGGCTTTCAACTGCACCGAGCCCGTGGCCGCGGCGTTCGCGAAGGTGAACACGACCTCGGCCGAGTCGCCGGGCGCTAGCTCACCTACGGTGATCCGGTTGGGGTCCACCTCGACGTCGGTTTCCTTCTTCGTCTGGACGCGCGCAAGTGTGAAGCGCTCCGTTCCGATGTTGGAGAGCCACGCCGTCACAGTGCCACTGTCCTCGGTCGTGAAGACCGGGGCCTCCGCTCGCAGATACAGGTCGAAGATCGACGGCGGGATGTCGATGGCGTACTCGGTGACGTTGCCAGCGAGGTCGGTGACTCGTATCGTCCCGGTACCTGCCTCGGTGGCCTCGACACTCGTGGCGGTGAAGGCCACAGTCTGGGCACCCTCGTCGAACGGATCGACCTCGACGGTCATATTCGTCGTGCCCACCACTTCGATAGTGGCGATGCCCAGGTCGTTGGGCTGGGTCTCCGTGATCGTGCCTTCGAGGACGGTGCTCTCGCGCTCGGCAGCGACCACCGGAGCCGTGGCATCCGTCGGCGGAGCATCCATGGAAATCGCCTCGTTGGTGCGGAGTCCTTGCACGTCGTCCACGCGCAGCGTGCCAGAGCCCGGTTGCGTCACGTCGATGAGGCGAATGCGGAAGGCGACGGGCTCGGTGGTGCCGACCGTGAAGGGGTCGGCGTCGAACGCCAAGTTGCTAGCGCCCACGAGCGTGATGGACGCCAGGCCCGTGTCGTCGAGACGGTCGTCCGCGGCCTCGCCCGTCAGGAAGATGCGATCCGTGGTGCTCGCGACCCGCGGGGGCAGCACATCGTCCTGCGGCACGCCGATCTGGACGAAGACGTCGGAGGCGTTGCCACGCTCGTCGGTGACCACAACCGTGCCGCTTGCGCCCTGGGTCGGGTTGATCGGCGTGAGCGTGAAGGTGGTCGACGCAGCGCCCGGGGCAAACGAGGCAACGTTGAGCGCAAGGTTGCTCGCGTCGCCTGCGAGGGCGATGCTGGAAAGCCCTGCGCCGATGTCAGTGGCCGTGCCAGCGTAGGTCTGCGTGGGACGGTCGACGCTGCCCTCGATCTGAGGCGGCGTCGCGTCGTTGCCGGGCACAATGAGCGTGTTGACGGCAACCTCAACGGGGGCCTGTAGCTGGTCGCGGATCGCCGAGGCTTCGCCGAGCGAGAGCCCGGGCACCTCCGGCACGGCGCGGCGGATGAGGCGCATGTAGCGCAACGAGCCGTCGAGGAAGTAGGCTTCGGGCTCACGCGGGTCCGTCGAGCGCATGGTTACGTCATCAGACGCGGGCTTGGGCTCGAAGTAGGTGTTGCCGAAGTTGCCGTAGGCCATCCGGTCGCCCGAACAGTTCTGGATGTCCGGGTTCGTGTCGTCCTCGTAGTACGAGTTCGGCTGGAGCGTAGTGATGTTTGTCTCGGCTTCCCACACGCCCACCATCGAGCCCTGGCTGCCGATGAGGTAGTCCCACTCCAGGTAGGCCTCGGTGAAGATGTCCTTCTCCGGACTCGTGGCGTAGTCAGGGACGCCATCGACGGTGACGCCGCTCGGGTGGAGGTTGCTGTAGTAGGTCATGCCCGTCGCCGACGGGGCGAGGTCATACCACATGGACGCACCCGGCGTTTGGTGCATCGTGTGGGCCATCTCGTAGACCATGTACTTCTCGTACAGCCGGTAGAGGATGTGGTTGAAGCCGCCGGAGTTGTAGCCCTGAGCATAACGGATGGCACGCAGCGGCCCGTCCTTCTGAATCCCCAGGGTGCCGCGCTCGGCGCTGCCCGTCCAGATGGTGCGCCCGCAGCCCACGCGCGAGCCATTGTAGTCAGGCCGGGATGATACCTTCACACGGTCGAGGATGTCGGGGCCGTAGGTGCCCCCCGCGTCGGCGAACTGCAGCTCACGTTGGATCCATCGGTCCTCGAAGCTCAGCCGGTAGTATTCCGTCTCGACCGGGCTATACTCCGGGTTGGCCGCGAGGTAGTCGCCGGTGTTGTGGTTGTTGGGCTCGGCGTGGTACTGGTCGAAGTGATCGCCGGTGAAGTCGTAGTCGTCGGGGAAGTCGCCCGCGAGGAGGTTGAAGTCGTAGTCGACGAGGTCGTAGCCCGCGCTTTGGTCAAGCGCGACCGAGGAGACAAACAGGTAGACGTAGCGTCCCTCGAAGGCCAGTTCCTCGATGTCCTCCGGCGAGAAGGGCGGGGGCTGCGCGGCGAGGTTGGCCTGCTGGCCGAAGAAGCGCGCCATCAGCACCAACTCGTCATTGGCATCGAACGATAGGTCCGAGTCGAACGGCACCGTCGGCTCCATGCGCGAGTTGGGGTAGTCCTGCGGCGCGGTGTAGTGGTACACCGAGTCGACGTCGTAGAACTCAGGCCGGAGGTCGCGCCGGTAGGCCGAGCCCCGGTCGATATAGTCGCGCTCATCGATCTGGAGCGGGCACTGGGTCCACGAGGCACCACTCCACGAGTAGCAGACGGGGGCCGTCACTGCGGCGCCGAGCAGAGATGGGGTGTCTGCGCCGGTAAGGACGAGCGGCCGAAAGTCATCGGTCTGCGCGTGGAGCCCGGAGGCGCCGAGGCAGAGAAGTAGCGTGGTACAAAACGCAGTCGAGAGAAAACGCATCGCGCGCGAGAGAACGAAGAGAGGAGGACGCACAAGTGAGACATCAAATGCGAAGACCGACCGCCGGAGCATGCGGTGTTGTTGTCTCAGATCGAGAAAACAGAGGGCCTAACGCAATTAAAAGTGCCAGAGAGCTAGCAGGCACAGAGCGTGCCAGGGTGCCTCAAGACCGGAGACACCCCAGCACTTAGATCACGGCAATACCGTCAGTCGGACTACGGCGTGCTGATCCCCAGCTGTCACGTTCAGGACATAGGGGCCTGCCGCTACCGTCCCAAGGTCCAGCGCGACGCCGTGGTAGCCCGCCTCGAAGTCCTGCGACCACGTCCGCACCTGCCGTCCCAGGAGGTCGGTGAGCGTCATGCGAACGCGGGTCTGCTCGGGCAGGGCGAGGTCGACGGTGCGATACGCCCGCCCCGGGTTGGGATAGAGGCGCATTGAGAGCGTCTCGGGGAGGGCTACGCTTGCGACGTGGATAGCGCCGCTGGTCCCGCTCGTCTCGACTTCCTCGTTGAGGGTTGGGTGGGCCTCTTCAGCAGACAACGCCTGCTCCGATTCGCTGGGTTCGTCCGAGGCGTCGGTTGCCAACTCAGGTTTCCCAGATGGCTTGGAGTCTGCTGCGCTTTGCGGGGCATCCGTCTCGGGCCGGGCTGCGTCCGTGGGCTTGCCTGGGCTGCCGTCCGGCTTCGCTTCTGTCGCGCCTTCAGCCGCAGGGGCGTCGCGTTCAGGTGCCGCATCGGTTTCGCTGTCCATCTCGCCCGGCTGCGGACGGCCCTCGTCGCTGGGGCCGTCGTCCGCACGGAGGTCTGCCTCGTTCGGGGCGTCGAGGGCGTCGCCGTCCGAGGGGTCTAGGGCGTCGCTTTCGCCGTCGGTGTCTTCTGCGATGCGCGTACTCCCTCCATTGATGAGGATGGCCTCCGCAACGTTGTTTTTAGAGTTAAACTCGTCGCCAACCCGGAAGTGCAGGTCCCGGATTCTGAAGAAACTCGAAGCGTCGGGTCCGGCTCCGGTGAAGGTGAACACCACGTCAGTAGAGTCACCTGGGCCTATCGCACCGGCGGATAGATGCTTCGGCTCAACGGTCACATCCGTGAAGGACAATCGCGAAACCCGAACGTTTGACATGGACTCCGTGCCGGCATTGATCGCGGTCACGGTGATGGTGCCATCCGTTGCGTTGGTGTAAGCGTAGTCGATGGTAAGCGTGAGATCAAAGGCCGGCAGCGCAGGGATTTCGACGTAGACCGAGTCGGCGTTGCCCACTACGTCCGTCGCGATCACCCAGCCCGTTGCATCCTGGCCAGCATCCACCGCAGTTGCTGAGAAGCCGACGGAGTCAGCACCAGCCTGAAAGGTGTCCACCGAGAGTTCCAGGTTGGCCGCGCCTGCATCGAGAGCGATGGTTGACAGCCCACGGTCATCAGGTTGGCGATCCGTGGCGGAGCCCGAGAATATCGAGGCATCGAGCGACCCGCCTACGATGGGAGCCGTCGTGTCTGGCGGCCGTGGTGCGATGTCAACGAGCACGGAGTCGGCATTCCCCACCACATCGGTGGCGATCACGTAGCCGAGCCCTTGGAGGTCGGGGTCGATGGCGGTTGCCACGAAGCTGACGGAGTCGGTGCCCACGGTGAATAGGTCGACGCTGAGGTCGAGGTTCGTCGCGTCGGCGGCGAGGGCTACCGTGCTAATGCCCTGGTCGTCTGCAGCGATTTCAGTAGCGAGGCCATCGAAAAACATGCTGTCGAGAGTGCCGCCGACGACCGGCGCCGTCACATCCGGCAGCCGCGCCGCGATCGACACCGCCAGCGAGTCCGCGTTCCCCGTCACGTCCGTCGCGATCACGTACCCCGTGCCTGCCAGGTCCGCGTCCACGCTCATCGCCACGAAGCCCACCGAGTCCGCCCCAGCCGTGAACGTGTCTACGGCCAGATCCAGGTTCGCCGCGTCGGCACTGAGTGCGATGCTGGCGATGCCCGTGTCGTTGGCCGCGCGCTCAGTGGCGTGGCCGTCGAAGGCGAAGCCGTCGAGGGTGCCCGTGAGTGCTGGCGGCGCGGTGTCGGGGTCCGGCGGCGTGATCTCGACGAAGAGCGAGTCGGTGTTGCCGACGGTGTCGGTGGCGATGACGAAGCCGGAGGCGAGCAGGAGGTCGTCGGTGGGGGTGGCGACGAAGGCGACGGGGGAGTCGCCGCCGTTAAAGGGGTCGACAGCGAGGTCGAGGTTGACGGCGTCGGCGCTGAGCGTCACGGAGGAGATGCCAGCCTCAGCGTCCGTGGCCGTCCCATCGAATTGGCCAGGACTGTAAGCTCCGGTGAGCTCAGGCGCGATGGCATCCGGGACGACCAGCGAAACAAATACCGAGTCGGCGTTGCCTGCCACGTCTGTTGCCACCACATAGCCAGACGCGTCCAGCAACGGGTCAGCGAAGGTGGCCGTGAAGACTACCGCTGCATCACCCAGCGTGAATGGGTCAACGGTAAGAGCGAGGTTGGTGGCCCCTCCGACAAGCGCGATGCTGGCGATACCCGTGTCGGCGACTTGGTCGTCCGTTGCGGTACCAGAATAGGTGGTGCCGTCGCTCGACCCCGCGAGTACGGGGAGCGACGTGTCTCCGAGCGGTTCGAGCGAGATCGTCACATCGTTGTTGACCGTGTCTCCTTCATCGAATCGGACGACGAGATCTTGCGCCTGGAATGACGCAGACGCACCAGCCGTAGCATTGGAGAAGGCGAACGTGGCGTCCTTGGATGCGCCCGCGTCGATGCTACCCAACGAAACGGGGTTGGAATCGACAGTAGCACCAGTGGCAGACTGCTGAACGACACGAACATCGGTCATCGGATCGCTGCCGATGTTGCTGACGGTCACCGTGAGGGTGCCGCTCGTCTCCGTATCGAAGGCGGCGGCGGCGGCGGCGGCTAGATCGAACTGGAACGCCGGGGCGCCGTCGATGCTGACGAAAACGGAGTCGGCATTGCCAGCCACGTCAGTCGCCACTACGTATCCTGTGCCGTTCTCGGTTGGCTCGATGAGCGTAGCAGAGAAGTTGACCAGGCCAGCGCCGCTCGTGAATGAGTCCACGGTCAGCGCGAGGTTGGTCGACGTCGGTTCGAGTGCAATGGTCGCGAGTCCGCTGTCAAACGTAGCGTTGTCCGTAGCCGTACCGTCGTAGACGAATCCGTTCACGGTGCCGACTAGGACGGGGGCGGTCTCGTCGGGAGGCGGAAAGACTTCGACGAAGACGGAGTCCGCGTTGCCAACCACGTCCGTGGCGACGACCCAGCCTTTGGCAGCGCTCTCCACATCAACGGGGGAGGCCGTAAAGGTGGTGGAGGTCGCTCCGTTTAGAAACGAGTCCACCGAGAGGGAGAGGTTCGTGGCCCCGGCGGCGAGTTCCACCGTCGCGAGACCGCGGTCGTCTGCCTGCTCTTCCGTGGCTGAGCCTGTGAACGAAGAGACAGCGAGAGCGCCGCTGACAACCGGCGCCGTCACGTCCGGCGGCCGCGCCGCGATCGACACCGCCAGCGAGTCCGCGTTCCCCGTCACGTCCGTCGCGATCACGTATCCTGTGCCCGCCAGGTCCGCGTCCACGCTCTTCGCCACGAAGCCCACCGAGTCCGCCCCAGCCGTGAACGTGTCTACGGCCAGATCCAGGTTCGCCGCGTCGGCACTGAGTGCGATGCTGGCGATGCCCGTGTCGTTGGCCGCGCGCTCGGTGGCGTGCCCGTCGAAGGCGAAGCCGTCGAGGGTGCCTGTGAGTGCTGGCGGCGCGGTGTCGGGATCCGGCGGCGTGATCTCGACGAAGAGCGAGTCGGTGTTGCCGACGGTGTCGGTGGCGATGACGAAGCCGGAGGCGAGCAGGAGGTCGTCGGTGGGGGTGGCGACGAAGGCGACGGGGGAGTCGCCGCCGTTGAAGGGGTCGACAGCGAGGTCAAGGTTGACGGCGTCGGCGCTCAGTGACAACGACGCGAGACCTGCCGCGTCGATTTGGTCATCTGTGGCCATGCCGTCAAACCGGCTTCGGCTGTAGGTGCCCGCCAACACCGGGGCCGTGTCATCGGGAACGAGGGCCGTGAAGCTGACCGCAAGCGAGTCCACGTTGCCTGCCGTGTCAGCTGCGACGACGAAGCCAGAGCTCGGCGCGTAGACGTCGATCGGCGCCACTGCAAATCCGGCCGAAGGGTCGCCTGGCGTGAACGCATCGGCAGTGAAGCTGAGGTTGGTCGACGTGCCTCCGAGCACGAGGGAATCGAGGCCGCTGTCGCCAATACGGCTGTCCGAGGCAGAGCCCTCGTACGAGAGCCCGTCGTAGGCGCCGCTGAAGAGCGGGGCCTGGAGGTCGTCACCGATCACCGCCACGTTCTGTGCCGTGAAGGTTATGGGCGACTGCAGGCTGGTGACGAGCGAGTCGGCCTGCGCGCTGGGCATATTCGGTCCGTCCGGGATCACGCGGCGTGTGAGACGAAGCAGGCGCAGGTTATCGTCGTCGTCGAAGGACGCGCCGTTGGACGGGTCGGTCCACGGGACGAACGCGTCTTGGACATTGTTGCCGAAGATGTAGACGTTGCCAGACGACGCCGTGGCGACATCGTCTCCCGTGCACTGTTGGACCTGAGAGGTGGTGTCGTCCTCGTAGTAGGAGTGCGGGAACGCGCCAGGAATGTTGGTGTCGGCTTCCCAGACAGACACGAAGCTGCCCTGGCTACCAGCGAAGTGGTCCCACTCTAGGTAGGCATTGACGAAGCCGTTACCCGTACGGTCTGGCGTGCCGTCGACCGAGACGGTGCCTGCGAAGAGGTTACTCCGGTGCTGCATCCCATAGGCGTTCGTCGAGAGGTCGAACCACATCGACGCGCCCGGAGTGCGGTGCATCTGGTGCGCCATGTAGTACACGATGTACCGCTCGTACATCGTGTACAAGACATAGTTGAGGCCGCCCGAATTAAAACCCTGGGCATAGCGCAAGGCGCGAATGGGACCGTCTTTCTGGATCCCGAGCGTGCCGCGTCGCGCGCTGCCGGTCCAAATTGAGCGGCCGCAATTGTTCTTGTTGCCCATCGTGTTTGGACGGGTACCAAACTTGACCCGGTCCAGGATGTCGGGGCCGTAGCCGCCTTGTCCGTCCGTCATGCTCCACTCACGCTGGATCCAGCGGTCCTCGAACGCAGTCTGGTAGTAGTCCGTCTGGACTGCGCTGTATTCCGGGTTGGCAGCGAGGAAGTCCCCCTCGCCCCACTCGTCGGGCAGCGTCGTGTCGCCTTCGAAGTTGTAGGCGCTCGGGAAGTCGCCGGAGAGCAAGTCGAATGAGTACGATATCAGGTCATACCCGGCGTCCTGCGCCAGCGGCGACGTGGGCACGAAGACGTAGGCCGCGCGGCCCTCGAACAGCACCTCCACCACCTCTTCGGGGGCGAACGGAGGCGCCTGTGGGCTCACCACGTCGCCAAAGAAGCGCGCCATGAGTACGAGTTCGTCGTCCGCGTCGAACGTGGGGTCCGGGTCGACTTGGATGATGGGCGTGAACCCACTCATCGGATAGTCTTGCGGCGCTGTGTAGAGGAGCTGCGGGGTCCCGCCAAACAGCTCGGCGGCGTCGGAGATCGACGTCGGGTAATTCGAAGCAGGGTCCAGCACCGCCCGCTCGTCGATTTGAAGCGGACACTGGGCCCACGCGCCATCGACGAACGCGAAACACACGGGTGTCGTCACGTCGGCACCCGTGAGCGCGGGCACGTCCGCTCCCGTGAGGACCACGGGGCGGTGGTCGATTTCTTGCGCGTGAACAGCCCCACTCCCAGCCAAGACAAAGAGGGCGAGGGCGATCGGTAGGCCCGCGATGCGATGTAGGCGAGACTGTGCCACCGTGGAGGCACGGCGGGTCAGGCGGGTGAAGAGCATGGTAGGATTCGCTCGGACGGAGGGATGAAGAGCGACGGGTGGTGGATCACCCGAGTTGCCAGAGCCCGTCAGGTCGGCTCTGACGCGAAACGGGGATGTTTCGCAGTAGAAGGTGTGCGCGCCTTGCTCACTAACATGCGCAAAACTCTGAAGAAGTGGCGCGCGATGCAAGGAGAAAACTGGACACCTCGCTGAACTAAAACCAAGCCACCCTGGCCAGACGAATATATTAGGTCAAATCGTAAATCGAAACGTACTTGGCGCGGGCATATTTTAACCAGGGCGCTGCGTCGAGTCCCGACCCGCAAACGTGTCTCAACAGTTCGGTCGCCGTGTAGACGCGGCCGTGCTGATGAATCTGGTCACGGAGCCACTCTCGCAGCGGCAGGTACGTACCCTCGGCAAACGTGGCGGCTAGATCTCCGAGGTCGCGCTGCGCGGCCTCGAACAGTTGTGCTGACATGAGCGTGCCGAGCGTGTAAGTCGGAAAATAGCCGACCAAGCCAATCGACCAGTGAATGTCCTGGAGACACCCCTCGCGGTCTGTGGGGGGCGTCACGCCGAGGTAGTCCTCCATCGCCGCATTCCAGGCTGCGGGCACGTCGGCTACGCTCAGGGAGCCGTCGATGAGCGCACGCTCGATCTCGAAGCGGAGCATGACGTGGAGGTTATAGGTCACCTCGTCCGCCTCGACACGGATGAAGCTCGGCGCGACGCGGTTGATGGCGCGGTAGTAAGCGTCGGCCGGCACGGAGCGGAGTTGTTCCGGGAAGTGGTCCTGCAGCTTCGGATACCAATGCTGCCAGAACGGGCGGCTGCGTCCTACTTGATTCTCCCACAACCGGCTCTGGCTCTCATGCATGCCAAGCGAGGTGCCGGAAGCAAGCGGCGAGCGCGCCAGGTCCGGTGACACGCCGCGCTCGTAAAGCGCGTGGCCTGTCTCATGGAGCGTACCGAAGAAGCCCGACGGGAAAAAGTCTGGATCGATGCGCGTCGTGATGCGCACATCGTCAATGGCGAGGGTGGTGGAGAAGGGGTGGGCCGAGCGGTCTTGCCGACCGTACGCGAGATCGTAGCCGAACGCTTGCGCGACCTCCAGACCGAATGCCCATTGCGCGGCCTCGTCGAAGGGGGCATGCAAGAACGCGTCGTCCACATGCGGCGCGTCGGCGATGGCTTCGACGAGCGGGACGAGACCCTCTCGCAACTCCGCGAACTCCCGGGCGACCTCGGCAGCAGTCATGCCTGGCTCGTACTCGTCGAGCAGGATATCGTAACGTGCCTCCGGTACTGTGGCGCCGAGCGCGTCAGCTTTTTCAACACTGAGCGCGATGACCCGTTCGAGGTGCGGAGCGAACTGGGCGAAGTCGTCATCGGCGCGAGCGGCTTGCCACGCGTGCTTGGCGCGAGCGGTGGCCGTGGCAAACTCGGCGACGAGGCGGGCGGGCAGCTTGGTGGCCCGATCGTAGTCGCGCTGCGCAACGCGGACGAGCGCGCGGGCCGGGTCGCGCGCCTCCAGCCCTTGCGTGGCAACCTCGGCGCGTTCGAGGAGCGCTCCGGTCTCGTCGTCCGTGAAGTGCTCATGGGAGAGGCTGCGGAGCGTCGTCAGTTGGTGGGCGCGCGCCTCCGTGGCCCCGTCGGGCATGTAGGTCTCCTGGTCCCATTCCAGCACCGACGCTGCTTTGTTGAGGTCGTAGACGGTGGCGAGGCGGGCGCGAAGAGCGTCGAGGGAAGACATGGGGAGCGGATGAGAGGCTAAAACACGCCGTCGAGCTGACTGCTGCGGTCCGAGCGCGGCACGTCGAGTTTGAGGAAGTCACGGAGTTGGCCGCTCTTGACGTAGATCGAGAAGCCGAAGCGCTTAAACGTGCCGAACGGCACCCAGTTGAACTGCATCTCCCAGCAGTGGAGGTCGCGGATGAGGTTGAGCGAACTCGTCGTGATTTCCTTTTCGATGAAGTCGTACCCGGACGAGCCGGAGATGCGCCAGGCAGGGGTGAGTTGGAAGGAGAGGCCGGTGATGTTGAGGATGGCCCGTTCGCGCTTGGGGGCCTGGCCCAACGCTGGCGTGAGGTCGTAGCGGAACGTGAGCGAGGTGCGCCATGGGACACCGTAGGTCACGAAACTCGGGTCGTCGAGGTGGGAGAACTCCGCGTAGGGATCGTTGGGGAACGGGTCAAAGATGCCGCGCAGCGGCCCGCCCTCGTTGGGCTGGAGCCGCCCACCGGGTCCAATCGACGTGCTGAGGGAGAGCGAGTAGTTCGTCGGGCGGAGCAGGCCACCCGTGGCCGCGAAGTGGGACCGATTGATCGGACGCCCCGCGTCATTCACCGCGTAGAAGGAATACGTCGCCGAGGCGTTGAGGGTGAGCGCCTGTCCGATGCTGGTCGAGGCGCGGAGGCTCAGGTTTGAGAAATTGAGGCTGTCCCGCTCGAAGTCGTAGCTCGTGTTGGCCGAGAGGCGAAGCAGTTGGAGCGGCGTCCGCTCGATCACCCCCGTCGAGTCCGTCCGTGCGATGCGCGTCTGGAACGTGTTGTCGATGCTCATCGAGAGAGTCTGGGACGCGCGGTCCGTCAGCCCGGCCCCCGAGACAATGGGGTACTCCACCACGGTCCCCGACGTGTCGGTAAAGCTGCGGAAGTAGCCGAAGAAGTCCGACGAGAAATCGGGGGTGTAAGTGTAGGAGATGCTGGGTCGAGCGATGTGGCGAAAGCCGTCGAGCGGGCCCACGCGGAGGGGGAAGGTGCCGTAGAGCTGCGTGTTGGCGCCAACGCCGGTGCTGAACGTGCGGATCGCAGTAAACCCGGCCTCTGACTCCGTCTCGACTCGCCCCTCCTCGTTCACGAAGCGCCGTTCGGAGCGCGTGAACCAGTTCTCCCGGTAGTTGAAGTTGGGGGTGACGTTGAGAACGAACGGGATCCCCAGAACCGGAAGCCGCTGCACGTTGAACGCGGCTTGGATAGGCACACGGTGCGTCGCGGTGGTGCGGAACCGTTCCTCGTTGCCCGTGGCCCGCACGTAGGCGTCGTAGTCAAAGAGGGCCTCCCAGACCGACGCTTCTTCGAAGCCGTCGATGGTGGAGTCGGGGCGGAAGGTGAAGCGGTTGTCGAGGTTGCCGGTGTAGCTGAGGTTGATTTTTTCAAACCACGCCTCCTCGCGGCCCTGGCGGCTCTCGCGGCGGAACGGGAAGAGCTGGCGCTGGCTAAACTGGGCGCTCGGTAAGGTGAGGTCAGTGCTCCCGAGCCCCGTAAAATTCTGGTTGGCGCGCAGGTTCAGCGTGAGCGACCGCGCGCCTGCCGACCAGCTCTTGGTGTAGGTGACCGACGAACTCGTCGATTGGCTCACGTTGTCGTTTAGGTCCGCTGAGATACCGCGCAGGTAGCTTCGGCTCGAAAGGTTGACCGTGCCGCTGAGGCGGGAGGAAGGGCTCAGGTCTTGCGTATGGCGCCATCCAACCTGTCCTGAGCGGTTGACGCCGCCTGTCGGGTCGCCACGTTCGCCCTGGCGGAGAAAGCTGTAGTCGATGCGCAGCGAGCCGTTGTAGTAGTAGCGCTTGGCGTAGTTGAACTGCGTACCCAACTCGTAGGAGCCTTTCGAGTACAGCCCGCCGGTGAGCTGAGCATCGAAGTAGTCGTTCACCGCCCAATACCAGCCCATGTTCTTGATGAAGAACCCGTAGGTCCGGTCTTCGCCATAGGTCACGCGGGTGGGGCCGCTCCGACGGCCCTCGGCGGCAGGGAAGAACCCGAACGGCAGCCAGACCGGAGTTGGGATGCCCAGGAGGTAGAGTTGCACCGGGCCGGTGTAGACCCACTCTTGGTCGACGACCTTTAAGCGGCTTGCATTCAGAGCGTAATGGACATGCTCAGGATTCGAGCAGGTCGTATACCCGACGTCCGAGCCGTAGAGCACGTTGGCGTCGCTTTGCTTGAGGATTTCGCCGAGGAGAAAGCCGTCTTGGATCTGCGTGCGTGCCCCAACGATGCGCCCGCGCTGGGTGTCGAGGTTGTAGAGCAACTCGCGGCCGGTGAAGCCTTCACCGCCCTGCGTGAAACGCGGTTGGCCGGTCGTGTCGCCCTCGGCAAGGCGTCGGGCCCGTACTTCGTTGCGGGCGAAAAAGAGGTCGATGGCAGCGGCTTCGAGCATCGCGTCATCGTAGCGGACGACCGCTTCGCCGAATAGGGATGCCGTGTCCCCATCATCCGTCGAGGTGCGGTCGTCGCGGTCGGTGACGGGCTGCGCACCCTCGGTTTCGCCGAACAACAAGACGAGTGAATCGCGCGCTGCGAACGGCACGGGCTGGTCGGGCCCTTCGCCAGTCTCCTGCGGGGCGGTCTGGGCCGCGGGAGCAGGCGGTCGTGCAAGCGGGGCATCAGCTGTCGTGTCCTGTACTGCCACCGCATCCTGTGCTGACAAGGGCGAGCAGGCCCACGCTAGCAGCGCGACAAGCAGCACGGGACGCAGCAAGACGAACACGACGAAGCATGGTGGCGGAGACAGACAACCCCGAAGCCCGGGCAGGCCGTCCATGATACCACGATCCAGCCACCGCCACACGGCACGCGAAGGAGAGCGGCCCCGCAGGGACGTTTACACTTTTCAGTTTTCGAAGACGTGGCGGGAGTTGGTTTCTGCCTGCTCAAAGGCGAGCCGCGCAGCACCCAGGATCGCTGCTTCGTTGCCCAGCGTCTCGCGGACGAGCTCGAGGTCATCGACCAGCCCCGGCATCACAAACCGACGCATGGCGTCGCGAGCCGGCCCGAGGATGTAGTCCCCCGCCGCAGACACGCCGCCTCCGACGACCACCTTGCGAATGTCGAGCAGGTTGATTGCCGAGCCGAGGGCAACGCCGAGTTTGTGGCCCGCCCAGGCGAGCAGTTCCGTCGCCGCAGGGTCGCCGCCGACGGCGGCACTGTGCAATTTGACTGGCGTCAGGTCGTGGAGGTCGGCCCCCGTCATCTCGTGGAGCCGGGTGGTGCGCTGGAGGAGCTGGTACCGCGCATGCCGACTCAGGAAGTGGTGGCCGAGGTAGGCCTCGATCGCGCCCGCAACCCCGCTGCGTGCGTAGGGACCTTCGTAGTCAATCGTCATGTGGCCGAACTCGCCCGCACCGCCCGTAGCGCCTCGAAAGATCCGGTTCTCGTAGATGATGGCCCCGCCGACCCCTGTGCCGAGCGTGACCATGATAAACGAGGAGAACGGGCGTCCCGCGCCATAGAAGGCCGAGCCCAGTCCTGCGACGTTGGCATCGTTCTCAACGATCACCGAGCAGCCATCCGGCAAGGATTCCACACGTTCCAGAAGGGCGTCACACAGGTTGACCCGGTCCCAGCCAGGAAAGTTGGGCGGCTTTGCGATCGTGGTGCGGTCCCAAGAGATGACGCCCGGTGCGCCGATGCCCACACCAGCCAACTGTGTGTCGGACGGTAGCGAAGCATAGATCTCGGCGACCGTATCTGCAATCCGTTGCACGACGGCGTCGGGCCCTTGTTGAGCCTCCGTATCGGTCGTGGCCTGCTTGAGGATCCCGCGCTCCTTCTCGACCAGCCCCACCTTGATCGTCGTACCGCCGAGATCGACGCCGATAGCGTAGGTAGACACCTGGGCAGGGTGGTTGGGTGAGGGAGGGCGACGCAGGGCCTTACTCTTCAGCCTCGACACGGTAGACGGTTTCTCCGGGACGCCGCATGCCGTGTTGCTCTCGTGCGAGGTGCTCAACGGTTGCGTCCGTGAGTGGGGCGGCTAACTCGGCTTCGCGCTCTGCGATGGCCGCACGGAGCGCCTCGTTCTCGGCGCGCAGCGTCCGCTGTTCCATCAAGAACGCAGCCCGCCGCACGAGGCTGTGCGAGTCGAAAAACGTCACCCAAGCCGCCAACAGTGCCAGACCTAGGATCGCGATCCGGCGGCGCAACGCAGGCGCGGCAAAGAAGGCACGAATCGATGCAGGCATGGTGGGGGCAGGGCTGGCAAAGCGTGGGAGAACATAAGGCGTTGCGCCGGGCAACGCTAGCGACCCGCGCTAGAGCCGGAAGGCATCGAGCCCGGGATAGAGTGCCGCGTCGCCCAACTGCTGCTCGATGCGCAGGAGTTGGTTGTACTTCGCGGTGCGGTCCGAGCGGCTCGCCGAGCCCGTCTTGATCTGGCCGGCGCCCGTAGCCACGGCAAGGTCCGCAATGGTCGTGTCCTCCGTCTCGCCCGAGCGGTGGCTGATCACCGAGGCGTACATGTTTTTGTGGGCCAGCTCGATCGCTTCGAGGGTCTCGGTGAGCGTGCCGATCTGGTTCACCTTGATCAGGATCGCGTTGGCCGCGCCGTGCTCGATGCCTCGCGCGAGCCGCGCCGAGTTGGTCACAAAGAGGTCGTCGCCGACTAACTGCACGTCGTCGCCAATGCGCTCGGTGAGCGCCGTCCAGCCTGCCCAGTCGTTCTCGTCCATAGCATCCTCGATGGAGACGATGGGATACTGCGCGGCCCAGTTCGCCCAGTAGTCGACCATCTCCTCGCTGGTCTTGGGGTTGTCCGGGTCCGACTTCCAGAAGACATAGCGGCCCACGCCGCTGTCGTCGACCTGATACATCTCGGCCGACGCGGGGTCGAGGGCGATGGCGAGGTCGTCGCCGGGGATGAAGCCGGCCTTCTCGATTGCTTCGAGGATGACCTCAATGGCTTCCTCGTTGGAACCGAGGTTCGGCGCGAAGCCGCCCTCGTCGCCAACGGCCGTGCCGTAGCCCTTGCCCTGGAGCACTTTCTTAAGGTGGTGAAAGACCTCGACGCCCATGCGCAACCCTTCGGAGAAGGTGCTTGCCCCAACGGGCATCACCATGAACTCCTGCATGTCCACGCTGTTGTCCGCGTGGCGGCCTCCGTTGATGATGTTCATCATCGGGACGGGGAGCGTGCGCGCACCGGGCCCGCCCAGGTAGCGGTAGAGCGGCATCCGAGCCGATGCTGCGGCAGCCTTCGCAACGGCCAGGGAGACGCCCAGCAGCGCGTTGGCGCCAAGGCGGCCCTTGTTCGAGGTCCCGTCGAGGTCGAGCATCGTGCGGTCGATGACGGTCTGCTCGAAGACGCTGAGGCCCCGTAGCCCCGCTGCAAGGTCCTCCACGTTCGCCACGGCCTTGCTGACCCCCTTGCCGAGGTAGCGCTCCGCGTCGCCGTCACGGAGCTCGACGGCCTCGTGCTCGCCCGTGGAGGCACCGCTGGGAACGGCGGCGCGCCCGAGGAGGCCTTCGTCGGTGACGACATCGACCTCGACGGTGGGGTTGCCACGGCTGTCGAGGATTTGGCGAGCGGCGATAGACTGAATGAGAGCCATGAAAGCAGGCAAGGCAGAGCGAAACAGAACGGTTCAGCAAAATACCACGCACGGACCGCTTAGCGCCTCGTCGGACAGTTGAGGCACGACACGCATCAGTAACGCGAATAAATCGGCCTCCTCACGTGTGCGTCGCGTACGTTAAGCGTGTAACACCATCATCCGATACTAGAAGTCCCTCATCCACACTCGGCTTCGTCATGACAATGCCATCCCCTTCTCAACGACTGTACGCGTTGCTCGTCCTGCTTCTGTCGCTCGCGCTCCCGTTCTCGGCTTGCGACACTGCTGACCCAAACCTCCCGGAACCTAGCGAGCAGCCTGCCGGAGGAAATGGGGACCAAGATTCTGAGGACAACGGCAGCGACACCGATCAGGACGATATCGACGAAGACGATTGGATTGAGGGCGAGCTTGGGGGCGCATTTCGGGTGAAAGTCGAACCGATGAACAACCTTGTCGGTGGGGTGACCGCGGACTTTGGCGGCTCTGCCGTGTTTTTCGAAGACAGCGAGTCGGGCCGGACAGTGTTTGCCTTGGCGCACGACGACCTGCTCGATGCGATCTACCCCTTCGAGTCAATCGTCTTCTCGACGCCTGACGGGAGGCCTGAACCCGGAACGTACTCGTTGGACCTCGATTTCGAGGCTTCGTTCATGGGCGGCTTCGCGGAGCTACGCGGGGCTGACGTGGTGGAGGTGAAGCTGCCGTTCCAGGACGAAGAGTTCCTGCTGCCGCCGAGCACCATCATCCAGACGTTCAGCGGCGAGTTGGTCATCACCGAGAGCAGCGCAGGCGCCGTCACGGGCTCGTTCACCTTCCGCGGCTTCCCCGTTGACAGCGAGTATGCACCGCTCTACGTCCGCGGCGAGTCTGCAGCCAAGGGCTCGTTCCGCGCTGTCTCCGTGTCCGAAGACGACGCGCCCGACGTAGACGTGGACCTCTACCTCCCTGAGGATTTCGTGCTGCCCTAGGCCGCGTTGACATTAGGCGAGCAAGAGTAGCGTCGACACCACGTGCACGAACGCCAGATAGTTGCGCCCCGTC